>CAJXGZ010000237.1 GCA_913053795.1 uncultured Rhodospirillales bacterium
TGCAGTAATCGGCGCGGGCCCGGCGGGCCTGGTAGCAGCGGGAGAACTGACCCAACTCGGATACCAGGTCACGGTATTCGACGGCCGCGACGAACCCGGAGGGCTGGTGCGCTACGCAATCGCCCCCTACCGTCAAAACGTAGAGCCGCTCCCCGAGGAGTTTGAGCGCATCCAGCGTATGGGAGTACGCTTCAACTTCAAAACGCCCATTGCAACCCAGGCTCAGGTAAAAAAACTCGAGCAAACTTATGCTGCCATTTTCCTCGGCGTAGGTATGGGCAAGGACGTCGATGCCGACTTCGAGAACGACGACCTGTCCGGAGTCTGGGACTCTCTGCCCTTCATTGAGGCACTCAAGTGCGGAACGCCACCCCCAATCGGTGATCACGTGGTAGTGATCGGTGGCGGCAACACCGCCATCGACGTGGCCCGCGAGGTGGTGCGCATGGGGGTGCGGGAGGTCACCATTCTCTACCGCCGCACCGAGGCGGAAATGCCCGCTTTCCCCCTGGAAGTCCGGGAGGCCCGGGAAGAAGGCGTTCACTTTCAGTGGCTCACCCAGCCGGTACGCTTTCTTGGCAAAGAAAAGCTCAGCGGCATTGAGTGCCACTACATGAAGCTGGGCGATCCCGACGCCGGCGGCCGCCGCCGACCAACACCGGTGGCAGGCACCGAGTTTATCTACCCGGCGGACACTGTCGTCAAGGCCATTGGCCAGCAGCCGCGGATCGACCTGTTCAATCTGATTGAAGCGCTGTCGCTTCAAGGCAACGTCGTAAAGGTCGACCCCGAAACGATGCAGACAGATAATCCGCGCTACTTTGCCGGTGGCGACGCAGTGAATGGCGGGAGTACCGTGGTGGAAGCCGTGCGCATGGCCAAGCTGGCTGCAAACGGCATCGACGCCTGGCTGCAGGGAGGCGGACGATGAAGGAGATTCGCTGGCACGGAAGGGGTGGACAGGGTGCGAAAACCGTCTCGCAGCTTCTGGCCGTGGCCCTGTTGACCGAGGGGCACTACGTGCAGGCTTTCCCGGAGTATGGTCCCGAGCGCTCCGGCGCACCGGTCCAGGCCTATGATCGTATCGACGACAAGCCCATCCGCCTCCATTGCGCGGTGACCCATCCCAGCCTGGTAGTGGTGCTGGACGCGGGCCTGTTGGCCGAAGTACCGGTCACCCTGGGACTACCGGCGGATGGTCTGCTGTTGATCAACTCACCGGACGCAGCCGCGCAGATCGGCGAACGCTTGCACTTTGGGGGGCGGATCATTACCGTGCCGGGCGATCGTCTGGCCGTGGCCGCGGGCACCCACTTCGCCAACGTGGTGTTATTGGGTGCCGCCGCACAGGTGCTGGGCGAACCGGGTCTGGAAACACTGGTCCAGGCAGCGCAGGACGGTATGAAAAAACTGAGCCCAGCCGCCCAAGAGGCCAGCATCCGGGCTATTCGCTCCGGCTACGCGGCCATTGATACCCAGAGGAGGGCCTATGCGTGAACTGAAATCCTCTCACCAACTCCCCATCGGTGGCGCCGTCCTGGCCCAAAGCGCAGAACCGCCGCACACCGGGGGCTGGCGCGTGGGTGAAAAACCCCGGGTGCAACTCGATACTTGCGTCAATTGCCTGCTGTGCTGGATCTACTGCCCGGACAGCGCGATCAAGATCAAGGATGAAGCCTTTTTGGGCTTCGATTATGACTACTGCAAGGGGTGTGGTATCTGTCAGGAAGTCTGCCCCACCGGCGCAATCAAGATGGTTGCCGAGGCCTTGGTGCTACCGCCGCTCGGGCGAATCGAAGGAGAATCGGATGCCGGCTGAAGCCAGGGAAAACCCCCTATCCGCCCGGATGCAACTCTTGACCGGGGCGGAGGCCGCGGCCCATGCCATGCGCCAAATCAACCCCGACGTCGTCTCGGTTTACCCCATCACGCCACAGACCCCGATCATCCAGACCTTCGCCAAGTTCGTAGCCGACGGCGAGGTCGATACCGAAATCATCAACGTCGAATCCGAGCATTCAGCCATGAGTGCCGCGGTAGGCGCCGCCCAGGCCGGAGCCCGTACCATGACCGCCACCGCCTCGCAGGGCTTGGCGCTGATGATCGAAATTGTCTATATTGCGGCCTCCATGCGCCTGCCCATCGTCATGGCGGTGGGTAACCGCGCGCTTTCGGGCCCGATCAACATCCACTGCGATCATGCCGACAGCATGCTGGCGCGCGACAGCGGGATGGTGCAGATCCTCACTGAAAATGCCCAGGAAGCCTACGACTTCATGGTCATCGCACCCCGTCTGGCCGAACACCCCGAGGTCATGCTGCCGGTGCTGGTGGGGCAGGATGGCTTCACCATTACCCACTCCGCCGAGCCGGTGTCCCTGCTGCCCGATGAACAGGTAAGGCGTTTCGTGGGCGATTACCGAATCCCCTACCCCTTGCTCTCCGGTGAGGTGGTCACCCAGGGACCCTTTGCGATGCCCGACTATTACTTCGAAATCAAGGCCCAGCAGGTCCGCGCCATGCAAGCGGCCGCGCAGGTCTTCGATGACCTGAGCGAGGCCTATGAGGCCTATTCCGGCCGCCGCTACCAAGCGGTCGAGGGCTACCGGCTGGACGATGCCGATCGGGCGTTGATCCTGATGGGATCGAGCGCAGGTACCGCCAAGGACGTAGTGGACCAGTTGCGCGCCAAAGGAGAAAAAGTCGGCCTGGCTCAGGTTCGTCTATTTCGACCATTCCCGGCCGCAGCGTCCTCATCGACGGTTTCGGCCTCATCGCCTTCGCCAGCGTTTTCCCTATAATAGCGGTCCTCGGTTATGCCTCGTTGATGTTCTGGTGGCGCGAACACCGTGACCGCGACAACCCCACCCCGCCACCACACGAAAAGGAGGATGGTTGATGAACCTGAAACTGATAATGGCGCTGGTCGCCGACGAAAAGACGGAAGACGTGATGAACGCCGCCCGCGAGGCCGGCGCCACCGGCGTCACCGTCATCACCAGTGTGCGCGGCGAGGGCCTGAAGCCGGAAAAGACCTTTCTCGGCCTCGATCTGGTCGCCCAGCGCGACGTTCTGCTTTTCATGGTCGCCGAACCCAAGGCCAGGCATATACTGGAAACCATCGCCGAGGCCGGACGGTTCGACGAAGAGCCCGGAACCGGCATCGCCCTGCAAATTCAGATCGAGGACGCCGTCGGCTTAAGCACCCAGGCGCCGGCCATTCAATGTGAAATCAAGGAAGAGCTATGAACGAGCATATATTCACGCCGGTCGGCGACGTAATGATCCGCGACATTCAGACCATCGGCGCCATGGCCACGGTATCTGACGCCATCGAAGCCATGAGCCGGGCCGGGGTAAGTTCACTGGTGGTGGAACGGCGCGGCGAACTCGATGAATTCGGCCTTTTGGTGGTTTCCGACATCGCCTGCAAGGTAATCGCGGCGAACAAGTCGCCGGATCGGACCAACGTCTATGAAATCATGTCTAAACCTGTCCTCAGCGTTCCCGAAAGCATGGATATCCGCAACGCCGTCCGCCTTTTGGTCCAGTTCAATCTTTCCCGGGCATTGGTGGTCGACGATCGCCGGTCGCCGGTGGGTATTGTGACCTTGCGCGATATGGTTCTGCGTCACGGCAAAGACAACCGCTCCAGTGGCTGAAAAACGGCGAAAAAGAGCCTGAAAACGGCTGTTTGCTTGCATTCATGGGTATAATCGTTAAAACCAGCATGTCTTTAAAAAGTTAATCAACAAAACTGATTTTGGAGGATGCCCATGACCGCTTCAGGCCGGGACAGGACTAAGAACGCCGAACTTCTCGCCTGGGTGGACGAAATGGCCGCCCTGACGAAACCTAAGGAAATTTACTGGTGCGACGGCTCGGAAGAAGAATACGACCGCCTCTGCCAGG
>CAJXGZ010000238.1 GCA_913053795.1 uncultured Rhodospirillales bacterium
TGACGAAACGCGAAATCACCGCCTTGAGCGATATTCCGGCGGCAAGCCACGAAAACCGGCATTCCTTGGAGCCCGTAAACGAACTGTTGTAGCAATTGCTGGTGGCGGGGCGTCCAAATTTTTGGCTGATTTTAAAAATAAGGTCGTTTTCATCAAACCTGTCATATGAACGAGCGAAGCGCAGACGGAAAGCCTTCCTGGCGCCCTCGACGCCGAGGAAAAAAACCTTGTATGCGCCGCCGTTCGAAGAAATGAACGTACCGGACAAATTTTCGCCGCTTGCTTTGCCAAGGGACAAGGAAGGGTAAAGCCGGCGAACCGCCTCAGGCGTCATTCCGAAGCTTACCCCGCCCAGTGAGAATTCCGTGTTTTCCTGTTTTACGGTTCCTGGCCCCGGTACCAAGACTATTTTTCCGAGTTCCTTGCTGGAATAGGTGAAAACCGCCCAAAGGGCTAAACTGCTGAGCAGGAAGACGACGCTTAGAGACTTTAAGTTCCAATCCCAACCGTCCGAATTCTGGATTTTCCGGTAGCCCCTCTGCGCCATTTCATCGCCTATAAACCAATTGTTATACGGTTTCATGACGACAATAGTATTGCGGAAGGGATGATAACCCTAAATAATTATTTGTTATCAATATCTTAGATAATTTATATAAAATCTTAAGGGCTTCCGTAAAGCCATTTGAAAGTTAAAAAACGACTGCGGTGGTGTGGGGGGCGGCGCGTCAGCACCCGGCCCAGCGTTCGATTAAATCGTGCTCGACGCCGCAGAGGTCGAGCGCGCGCCCGACCGTGTGGCGGACGATGTCGGTGATGGTTTCCGGTTTGGTATAAAAAGCGGGCATGGGCGGCAAAATAACGGCCCCGATACCGGCGGCCTTGGCCATCAGGTCCAGGTGGCCCTTGTGCAAGGGGGTTTCGCGGACCATCAGCACCAAGGGGCGGCGTTCCTTCAGGGTCACGTCGGCGGCCCGGACCATCAGGTTTGCGGCGTATGAATTGGCGATGGCCGACAGGCTCTTGATCGAACACGGCGCGACGACCATGGCGCGCGCCCGGAACGAGCCGCTGGCCACCGCCGCGCCCAGATCCTTGACGCTGTAGGTGGTATCGGCGAGGGCGCGAAGATCGTCCAAGGTCAGGTCCGTTTCCAGGGCGAGGATGCGCGCGCCTGTTTCACTGACGATTAGGTGGGCTGGAATCTTCAATTCCTTCAAGGCGCGCAGGGTCTCGACGCCGTAGATCGCGCCCGATGCGCCCGAAATACCGACAATCAACGGCATGTTCATGACAAAACTCCCAACCAGGGACCAAGGAAAATCCCTGCGGCCATTCGGGGGGCGCGGCCCGGTTTTGTCAAGGCCATGGAGGGCAACGGAAGAGGCGTTTAACGGGGCTTAAACCCTAAATTACCGCATTTTTACATAGGTTCCCGGTGCGTCGCAGAGTGCCTTGAGGCCGCCTTTTCCGGGTATGCGGGCAGGTGTTTTGGTTCCGCCCGAGTGGCGTTTGACCCATTTATCCCAATGGGGCCACCACGAGCCATCTTGTTTTGAGGCCGTTTCCAGCCATTGTCCGGGGTCTTTAGGTTTTTTCCCGTTGGTCCAATAGCAGTATTTGTCCCTGGCCGGTGGGTTGACGACCCCGGCGATATGGCCCGAGGCCGAGAGAACGAAGGTTGTCGGCCCCGAATAAAGATTGGTTGCGGAAAAAGTCGATTTCCAAGGCGCGATATGATCGTCGTGGGTGGACAGAATATAGGACGGGGTTTTTATTTTTCTTAAATCGATGGGAACGCCGTCCAGCGCGATTCCGCCCGGTTCCACCAACTTGTTTTCCAGATACATCTGGCGCAGGTAAAAGCCGTGCATGGCCGCGGGCATGCGGGTGGAGTCTGAATTCCAATACAGCAAGTCAAATGGCGCCGGGGTCTTTCCCAGCAAATAATTGTTTATATAAAAGGGCCATATCAGGTCATTCTCACGTAACAGATTAAATACGTTGGCCATATCGGCGCCCTCCAGATAGCCGCTCGCGGCCATTTTCTCCTCCAACCCGGACACCTGTCGCCCGTCGATGAAGACGCCCAGTTCGCCCGGCTCGGCGAAGTCGAGCATGGTGGCGAGGAAGGTCGCCGACTTGATGCGCTTATCTCCCTTGGCCGCCATCCAGGCCAGCGCGCTGGCCAGCAGAGTTCCGCCGATGCAGTAGCCGACGGCGTTGACGTTTTTCTCAGCCGTCGCCCGCCCGATGGCGTCAAGGGCCGCCAAGGGGCCTTCAAGCATATAATCGTCGAAGGTTTTTCCGGCCAGCGCCGCGCCGGGATTGACCCAGGAGATTACGAAAGTCGTATTTCCCTGCTCCACCGCCCATTTGATGAAGGAGTTCTTCTCGGAGAGATCGAGAATGTAATACTTGTTGATCCACGGCGGAACGATCAGCAGCGGCCGCCTTCGCGCCGTCCCGCCTGCCGTCCCGCCTGCCGGGGCGTACTGGATCAGCTCCATCAGATCATTGCGCGCCACCACCTTGCCCGGCGTCGCGGCGATGTTTTCACCCACCTGGAAGGCGCTTTCGTCGGTCATTTTGATGCGCAAGGCGCCCGTCTCTCTGTCCATATCTTTTATCATGTTTTTCAAGCCATTAACAAAATTTTCTCCACCACTTTCTAAAGTCTCGCGCAGGACTTCCGGGTTGGTGGCGGCGAAGTTGCTGGGGGACATGGCGTTGACCAGCTGGCGGGTGACGAAGTTGGTTTTCTCGCCGGCCCCGGCTTCGCGCACCGTTGAGAGTATCCAGCGCGAGGTCAAAAGGTAGGATTGCTTGATGAAGTCAAAGATGGCGTCCTCGGTCCACGCCGGGTCCTTGAAGCGCATGTCGCTTTTGTCGGGAACCGCCACCGGCTCCGGCTTCTTGCCCTGCATGCGCTCGGCGGTGGTCCGCCAAAGCGCCAAAAAGTCCCAGCACAGGGCCATCTGGGATTGCGTCAGCTTTTCCGGGCCGGACAGCATCCTTAAGGTCATTTCCTCGAAGGCGGCGTCCATATCCGGAGGATTTGGCGAATCGGGCGTTCCCCCGGGATTTTCGGGGTCTTTTTCGGCTTGTTTGGCGAGAAAATCGCCCACCAGACGCTGTCCCTGCTCGGTGACGCGCCACATGGCGTTAATAAATTCTTCCTGATCGCTCTCCTTTGATTTGTCTTCCGGCGGATCGGACATTGCTTTGTTTTCCTCGGGTCTTTTATTGCAAGACATTGAAGAAAAGAAGGAATTTTGCTTGGTCTTGAGGCGAAAAAAACGCTTTCAGAAGGCTGTTTCGCTCCCTCAAATTAGGGTGTTGTTTGCCTAAATCAAGCTACGTTTGTATGCAATCTGTTAACTATTATCGGTCAACATGGCCATAACATAATATAATAAAAGGGTGCTGTGGTGATGATGGTTAGGGCGAATCATAGGCGTTTCATCAAACGGCTTGCGAGGACTTTGAGTATATCCTTCGTGGCTGTCGCCTTGCTGGGCGGGTGTTCGAGTTTGTACCAGGACACCGTCGATTTCTTCTCCGGCGAGGACAGCAATGCGCCGCCGCCCGAGGCGCCTAAGATCGCGCGCCCGGCGACGGATCCTGATAAACCCTTCCCCAGTCTGTCCTCTGTTCCTTCGGGTTTGTCCGCTGATCTTCAGGGCCGCAAATACGCCACGTCCTCCGTGCAGCGCCAGGGCCCCCCAAAGCAGTCCCTTGTGGCCGAAGCGCCTCCTCCTCCTCCGGCGCCGACGCCTGACAAACCGTTTAAAGAGACCGCTACGGCCGTCGGCGCCGTCGCGCCGGCGCCGCCGACGGCGCCCAAGGTCGCCGTCGCCTCGGCGCCCATTGGCGCCAAGGCTCCGCCGATTCCCGCGCCTTATGGAT
>CAJXGZ010000239.1 GCA_913053795.1 uncultured Rhodospirillales bacterium
GGAGCAGACCGTCTAAGGCATGAGCCGCCCCGGGTTGGTCCCCGGTGGTTAGCGGGGGGTGGCCTATAACGCGCTGATAGCTGTCAGCTGATAGCCGACAGCTTCCTTTACCCCCAAATAACCATCAATGCTTACCAATGACCATAGGGACCCTGAAAATAAGAGAGTCTCGTGTGAAATCAAAGGGTTATGGCGGAAGAAGCGCTTATAAACGCGCCAACAACGGGGGCTTCCCTCACTCCGTCATGCGGTGGTAATGGAGAAAGGAGGAAATGTTGTGCTGGATATAATCGATCCTGACTTCGTTGTGGCGGCGGTCTCCGCCGCCGCGGATGAATGACCCTTCGGGGCGTCTGGATTGCAACTGCAGGGCCAGGTCCTCCTTGACCCTTTGCAGGCAAAGCCGGCGCAGCTCCGCATCGGCGCCGCTTTTCTTGAGGGCCGCCGTGGGCGGCGCCGAGCGCAGAAAAGCGAGCAGCCCCTCGGAGCGGCAGGCGATTGGCGTGCTGCGACCCCAATCGCGGTAATCGGGGTGATCAAGGATATGCTGCGCGATTTTCCGGGCGTGAAGGTAGTGCTCTTTTTTCTTCTTGAGCCGCGAAAGGCTTTCCAGCGAGTAGAGCATCCAATGGGAATGCTCCTTAACGCCGTAGTCCTGTGGGTAAAGTGAGTTCTCGCATTTTATCACGGCGTCGAGAAAACGCTTCTCGCCGCAGGCTTGGTGAAGCTTCAAGAGCGCCAGCAAGGCCTCGCCGGTGTAATACATGGAGCGGAAACTCGATACTTTTCCAGATCTGAAATATTGCTTGTGGATGAAGTCCCCATCGGGCTGTTGCAGGGCCAGCATGAAATCCCCAAGCCGGATAATGGCGCCCTGGAGAAGGCTGTCCTTGGCCGTCTTGTCCACCGACAGCAAGGCGAGTATAGCCAGCGCGTTGCCGCCGAGCTTTATGGCGTTGCCTTCCAGGATGCAGAGGTTTTCCTGGGCGCGGAAGAGTTTAAGGAACTCGTTTTGAAGGTGGATGGCGGCCCGCTTGCATGCGGCGAGGACTTCCTCGTCCGCCTCGCCCGTTTCGTAAACGTCCATCATCGCCCATATTGTCCCGCAATGGCGCAAGACGTTGTATCCTCCGGCGTCGGTCCCCGCCTCCGGGTCGAAGCGGTACTTGAAGCGCCCATTATCATTGACCAGGGACGCCAGATACGATGCGCCGGAAAGTGCGATTTCGAGGGGTGAAAGTTCGAGATTAACAGTGAAATCCATAATAAAACCTAGTTGATATGATACGCTAAGGCAAATGAGGGGATTTGACTGTTGAGAAAGTCGTTAAATACTTTTGTTGTTTTATTCGCCGTATTTTTCCTGAGCGGCTTTACCGATGATTTGAGCGTTACGCCGGATCGAGCGCCTGAAGACTTCATCAGCTCCTATGACCCGGACAACAAATATTACCCTGGAAAGCGCTGGAAAAAAGCCATAAAGCCGGAGCTTCTCGGCTGGTCTTCGGAAAAGCTGAAAAAGGCCCGGGAGTTCGCCAAGCTTTTATCAAGCGCCGCCGCCATGGTTATCGATAACGGGATCATCGTCGCCGAATGGGGCGGCCCCGCCGGGCGCTACAAAACCCATTCAATACGAAAGTCCTTCCTTAGCGCCTTATTCGGAATCGCCGTGGCTCAGGGACAGATCGACATCTCCGCCACACTCGCCGAACTGGGTATTGACGATAAGCCTCCCAAGCTGACGGCTGCGGAAAAGCAGGCCAAGGCGTCCGACCTGTTAAAAGCGCGTTCCGGCGTTTACCATGGGGCCGCCTACGAGACCTCAAGCATCCGCAAGAAAAGACCCAAGCGGGGCAGTCATCCGCCGGGAACCTTCTGGTACTACAATAATTGGGATTTCAACGCCCTTTTGACCATTTACGAACAGCGAACGGGAAGCAGCGTTTTCATGGCCTTCAAAAGCCAACTCAGCGATCCTTTGCAGATGCAGGATTTCCGACTCAAGGATACGAAATATCAAAGGTCTAAAGTTTCCATACACCCGGCCTACCGGTTTCGCATGAGCGCCAGGGACTTGGCCCGCTTCGGCCTTCTTTACCTGAGAAAGGGGCGCTGGAAGGATAAACAAATCATTCCCGAAAGCTGGGTCAGGCAAAGCGCCGCTTCTTATTCAACAACCGACCAGAAGGGACGTTTTTCGGGGTATGGATATCTGTGGTGGCTTGGCGAAGGCGCCATGACGGCGGCCGGGACAGGTGGACAACGCTTGTTCGTTCTGCCGGATCAAAACGTGGTTTTCGTCCACCGGGTGAATACCGGCGTTAAGGGAAACAGGGTAAAGGGGAGCAGGATAACTCACTTGTTGAACTTGATATTGAAAGCCAAGGGCCGCCCTCGCGCCTCGCCGGGGAAAGGCGGCGGATAAATGTTGAAGAATTCTGAAACGCCTCCCCTGTGGACCCGCGATGAGGTGGAAAAGATATGCGGCGGGAAATGGATTGTCCCGCCGCCCGGCGGTTGGGCCGCATACGGCTTTACCTATTATCCCAATCAAATCCGGTCCGGCGATTTGGCGATGTCCACATCCGCGCCCTCATGGCCGAAAAAATCCTTCAAGGACACCACCACGAATATTTCCCATATCTTCGCCCTTGGCGCGGCGGCGTTGATCACGGACCGCGCGCCGGTTGAAAAGGATCTTCTTGGGCCGCTGCTGCTGGTTGAGGACACCCGCGAGGCCATGGATCGGCTTGGCGGCTTGGCGCGGGAAAGAATTGCGGGAAAGGTCGTGTGCGTCACGGGCAGCGCCGGCAAGACCTCAACCAAGGACGCCTTGGGGTTTGTCCTCGGCCGTCAAGCGCCTTCTTTCGCCGCGCCGCACAGCTATAACACCCATTACGGCGTCCCTTTGCATTTGGCGCAAACGCCTCCCGGCACGGCTTACGCCGTTTACGAAGTGGCCGTGTCCACGGTCAAGGGAATCAGCCGCATGGCCAAAATGCTTCGGCCTCATGTGGGGCTGATCACCAACGTTCACGACAACCATCTTGATGTCCACAAGTCCGTCCACGGGTTGGCTCTGGCCAAGGCGCAAATCTTCTCCGGCATGGCGGAAGGGGGAACGGCTGTGCTGAACCGCGACGATGGGCAATTCCCCGCTCTGGTGGAGGCGTCGGCGGGATATGGCGTCGCCAACATTATTTCCTTCGGCGTCCATGAAGAGGCGGATGCGCGCTTGGTTTCCGTGAAGCTGGAGGCCGATGGTTCTGACGTGGAGGCGGAAATTTTCGGCGAGCCCATCCGTTTTCGCACCGGCGCGGCCGGACGGAATTGGGTGATCAACAGCCTCGGCATCCTGGCTTGTGTGCGCGCCCTGGGGGCTGACATAAGTAAAGCCGCCGCCGCTCTGGCCGACTTCGCCACCCTTGATGGACGGGGAAAAGTCTACGCCTTGCCTCTTCCCGGCGGGACGTTTCAGTTGATGAACGATAGTTTCAACGCCACGCCCGCCTCCATGGTGGCCGGGTTCGAGACGGCGTCCTTGCTTACTCCCGGCCCCGGAGGACGGCGGGTTGCTGTTCTTGGGGAAATCGGTCATCTCGGCGAAAAATCAGAAGAGCTTCACCGGGGCTTGGCCAAGGCGGTGGACGCCTGGAAGTTTGATCGCCTTTTCACTATCGGAAATGAGATGGTTCACCTGCATAATTCGGCGTCTGTCCATTTGCAGGCGTTTCACGCCAATAGCCTGGACGAACTTTATGCGGCGGTTCTTGCGTATCTGCGGGCCGGAGATGTTGTTTATGTTAAGGGCTCTCTTTCCGTTGAGTTTCGTGTGTCCATCGTGGTTGATCATTTGATTGAATTGGAACGCGCCGGAAGTCCAATGAAGTT
>CAJXGZ010000240.1 GCA_913053795.1 uncultured Rhodospirillales bacterium
TAACCGGGCGAACTTGGGAAGCCGTCGTATGGGCGCCATATGTTAGATTCTATCCTCTAGGGACGGCCTGTCACCGGTTAATCACCATATTGATGGTCTTGCCGTTGCGTTTGAGGGCGATGATCCAGCGGGCGAAGCGGTTGGTCAGAATTTTCTTGAGTTGGGCGACGTTTTTCACGGGCTCGCTGTTGATGGCCTTGATGTAGTCGCCGGAGCGAAAGCGCAGGCGCATGGCGGGGCTGCCTCTTTTAATGCGCAGGATAATCACGCCCAACTCTACGCCCTTAACGCCTATTTCGTTGGCCAGGGCCGGAGACATATTGCCCACCGTGGCGCCGGTAAGGGGGTGCGGGCCGTTGAGGTCTGTGATGTCGCGGGGCGGAACTTCGGGCGGCGCCTCCAGCTTAAGCTTGATCTTCGCCTTTTTTCCGCGCCGCCACATTGTCAAGCTCGTTTCGCCGCCGACCGGCTGGGTGGCCAGGCGGTAATCCAGGGATTCGGGATCGCTGACCTCGCGCCCTTGGACTTCAAGCAGAACTTCACCCACCCTGATGTCGGCTCTGTCGGCGGGGCCGCCGGGGAAGACCTTGTTGATGAGAACGCCGACGGGGCGCGGCAGGTTCAGGGTGGCGGCGATGTCGGGGGTGATCCCTTGCCCCCAGGCGCCGAGCCACGGCCGCACCAGGCGTCCTTCTTCGAGGACTCCCGCCACTACCGTGCGCACCATGTTGGACGGGATGGCGAAGCCGATGCCCAGCGAGCCGCCGCTCTTGGAATAGATGGCGCTGTTGACGCCGACAAGATTGCCGTTCATATCGATCAGGGCGCCGCCGGAGTTGCCGGGATTGATGGCGGCGTCGGTCTGGATGAAGGAATTAAGATCCGAAATGCCCGCCCGGGTGCGGGCCAGGGCCGAGACGATACCGCTGGTCACCGTTTGGCCGACGCCGAAGGGATTGCCGATGGCGAGCACCAGGTCGCCCACTTCCAGATCGTCGGAATCGGACATCTTCAGGAACGGCAATTTCTCATCCTTCAATTCCATGTGCAGGACGGCCAGGTCGGTGCGTTCGTCGGTTCCGACGATGATCGCGTCAAACTCGCGCCTGTCGGTCAGCACCACGGTGATCTGGTCGGCGCCCTCGATCACGTGATAGTTCGTGATCACCATGCCGTTTTCGCGGATGATGACGCCGGAGCCAAGTGAGTTTTGGACGCGTTTGCTTTCACGGCCTAAGCCGAAGCCTTCACCGAAGAATTGGCGGAAGAACGGATCGTTGAAAAGCGGCGAGAACTGGCGCGCGCGCACCACCTTGGAGCTGTAAATGTTGACCACCGCCGGCGCCGTCTTCTTGACCAGCGGCGCGTAGGATAGTTGAATTTGCTTTTTTGAGGCGGGTGCGCGTTTTTCCGCGCGTTTTTCCCCCGATCCGGCGTCGGCCTCGGGCGGAAGGAAAACCATCGCCAAGACCCAGACGGGAACAAGCGCGGGAATAAGGAGTCGCAATAAACGCATCTTACCTCTCATAATGTCCATTCCCTGAATATACAGGCCACTAGCAACATGGAAATGAAAAATTATCATCATGGCTGAAACCTACGACCTGATCCTCAGAAACGGCGCTTGCATTATGCCGGGGGGAGGCATCGGCGCCGACATCGGCGTCAGAAAGGGCAAAATCGCCACCATCGGCAATTTGGCCGCCGCATCCGCCGCGCATGAAATGGACATCGCCGGATTGGTGGCGCTGCCCGGCGTCATCGACACCCAGGTTCATTTCCGTGAACCCGGGATGGAGCACAAAGAGGACTTCTCCTCCGGCACGGCGTCGGCGGCGTTGGGCGGGGTGACGGCCGTTTTCGAAATGCCCAACACCGATCCGCCCACCGGCAGCGCCGAGGCTTTGGCCGACAAGTGCCGCCGCGCCAAGAACCGCGCCTGGTGCGACATGGCGTTCTACGTCGGGGCGACGGAAGACAATATCGAAAAGCTGCCCGAGCTTGAACGCCTGCCGGGCTGCGCCGGGGTTAAGATCTTCATGGGCAGCTCCACCGGCGGGCTGCTGGTCAAGGACGACAAGACCCTGGCCCAGGTTCTGGCCTCGGGCTCCAGGCGCTGCGCCGTGCATTGCGAGGACGAGGAGTCCTTAAATAAACGAAAATCCCTGATCGACGAGAGCATTGGCGCACACGCCCATCCCGTCTGGCGGGACGAGGAAACGGCGGCGCTGGCCGTTGAAAGACTGCTCAAGCTGGCCCGCGCAACCAACCGCCGGGTCCATGTGCTGCATGTAAGCAGCGGACGTGAAATGGAGCTGCTGGCCGAGAACCACGATATCGCCACGGTGGAGGCGACGCCCCAGCACCTGAGTCTGGCGGCGCCCGACGCTTACGACCTTCTCGGCTCTAAGGCCCAGATGAACCCGCCGATCCGCGACAAGTCCCACCGCGACCGCTTGTGGGAGGCTTTGCGCGGCGGACTGGTGGACTGCATCGGCTCCGACCACGCGCCCCACACGTTGGAGGAAAAGGCCAAACCCTATCCCAAAAGCCCGTCGGGAATGCCCGGCGTGCAGACCCTGGTTCCGGTGATGCTGAACCATGTAGCCGCCGGCATGATGAGCCTCGAGCGGTTCGTCGACCTGACCAGCGCCGGGCCGGCGCGCATCTTCTCCATCGCCGGCAAGGGGCGCATCGCCTTGGGCTATGACGCCGACTTCACCATCATCGACCCCAAGGCCAAAAACCGCATCTCCAACATGTGGATCGCCAGCCGTTGCGGCTGGACGCCCTTTGACGGATTGGAGGTCACCGGCTGGCCCGTGGCCACCGTGGTGCGCGGCAATATCGTCATGCGCGAGGGCGAACTGTTGGGCGAGCCCATCGGAACCGCCGTGCGCTTCTTGGAGTGTTTGTAAATGGGCGCGTTCACCGCCCTTGTGCTGGAAGAAGACGGCGGCTCCGCCATCAAGACCCTTGACGACGACGCCTTGCCCGAGGGCGGCGTCACCGTCGCTGTCGACTATTCGTCCCTAAACTACAAGGACGGCATGGTGCTGAACGGGCTCGGCAATCTGGTGAAGTCCTATCCCCACGTGCCCGGCATCGACTTCGCCGGAACCGTCGAGGAGTCAGAGTCTCTGGACTTCAAGCCGGGGGATGAAGTGATCCTTACCGGCTGGCGGGTGGGCGAGACTCACTGGGGCGGCTACGCCACCCGCGCCCGCGTCCGTCCGGAATGGCTGGTTCCCTTGCCCCAGGGCCTCACCCTTAGGCGCACAATGGCCATCGGCACCGCCGGGTTCACGGCGATGGCGGCGGTCATGGCGCTGGAGGAGCATGGACTTAAAGCAGGCGGCGAACGCCAGGTGCTGGTCACCGGCGCCGCCGGCGGGGTGGGCGGCGTCGCCGTGGCGCTGCTTTCCAACCTGGGCCATCGGGTCGCCGCCTCCACCGGGCGCTCCGAAGCCCACGCTTATCTGAAAGACTTGGGAGCCGCGGCGATCATCGAGCGCACCGAGTTGGAAACGCCGCCGGCCGAGCGGCGGGCGGTGCTCGAAGCGTTTAACCGCAGCGAGATCAAAGTGGTCGTCACCTCGCGTGTACTCAACGAGGGCGTCGATATGCCGGCGGCCAGCGTGGGGATCGTCCTCTCGGGCTCGTCGAGCGTGCGCGAGCACGTGCAACGACTCGGGCGAATCCTTCGGCGCCAGGAGGGCAAGGAGGCGGTTCTCTACGAGGTCATAACCCGCGAGACCAGCGAGGAGATCACCAGCGAGCGGAGGCGCGACCACGATGCTTACCGCTGATCTGGTGCAGGCCCGCGTCCGAGGTGGCGTCGTCACGCCACGCTATGTCGACGTGGCGGATCCGGCGC
>CAJXGZ010000241.1 GCA_913053795.1 uncultured Rhodospirillales bacterium
GACCAGCACCCTGTCGGGCTTTATGTCGTCGAGAACCTCGCCCACGCCTGAAAGCACGGCGGAGGTGATATGGGTCAAGTCCTGTCCATGGCGCATAATGTCCAGGTCATGGTCGGGGCGGATGTCGAACAGGGCCAGCGCCTGATCAAGCATCCGGCGGTGCTGGGCGGTGACGCAGACCTTGGACTCAAAGGCCGCCTCCTCTTCCAGCGCCTTGATGACCGGGGCCATCTTTATGGCCTCGGGGCGGGTTCCGAAAACGCTTAGGACTTTCATAAAGGCTTGGATAAAGGCGTCATTGATATTAAGCAAGAACGGCTTTTATAACGATGCTATAATGCTTATCTTTAAGCTGCGCCTTTATTTGGATGTTTGAAATGGTTTTTCCGGGAATTCTCCAGCGTCGGCGTAAGCTCGTTTGCGGTCTCGGGGCGGCGGCTCTTTTCCTCGCGTCGCTGCCGTTGGAGGCCGCGAATCTGGTGTCCCACCGCGCCTTTTACTCCCTCAGGATGGGGGAGGTCCGGCCCGGCGGATCTTTCGTCAACGCCGAGGGCGCCATGACCCTGATCATGGAGAAATCCTGCGACGGATGGATTTTGACGCAAAATTTGCTGATGGACCTGGGCACGCCCGAGGGCCGGACCTTGAGCCAGAGATCGCGCTTCACCGGATTAGAATCCTTTGACGGCAAGAACTACCGCTTCCTCTCGAACAACGACACGACTGGAGAGCAAAAACGGGTCAAGGGCAAGGCCCGCTCCGGCGGTCCCGGCGCCCCGGGGGAGGCCATTTTCATCCTGCCGGAAGAGAAAACCCTGACCCTTCCCGAGCGGACGCTTTTCCCGGTGGCGCAAACGTCTTGGGTTATCGATCAAGCCATCGCCGGCGTCCGCCATGCGCTCCATTACGTGTTTGACGGCTCCGACGGCACGGGACCGCGTAGAGCGGCGGCCTTTATCGGTCCACTGCTTTCCCCCGGCAAGGACAACGCCCAAAAGGCTTCAAGGAAATCCCTTGGCGCGCTGGCCGAGCGGCCGGGCTGGAACATCAGGATAGCTTTCTTTCCCTTGGACAGCCAAAAGCCCGAGCCAGAGTACGAAATGGAAGTGCTGCAATTGGACAACGGCGTGGCCCAGCGCCTGCTGCTGGATTACGGAAGCCTTACAGTGATCCTGGAGTTGGAGAAAGTCGAGGCCATCAAACCGCCGGTCTGCTGACTGGTCCACTACCCTTTGCGCGCTTTCGCCACCGCCTTTTTCATGTCCTCCAGGCTCATTAAGCCGCGGGTCAGCTTATCGCCGATGATAAAGACGGGCGTTCCGGAAATGCCCAGTTCATTGCCCAATTCGTAATTTCTCTTAATGGCCTTTTCCACGCCTGGGGCGTCCATGGCGGCGCGCAACTTTTTGGCGTTCAGACCGACCTTGGCGGCAAGGCCGAGAATTTTCGATTCGCTTAGCTCGCCCTTGGATTCCATGAGGGAGATATGGAAAGACATGTATTTTTCCCTGTCAATGTTCCAAGCCGCCAGGGCGGCGCGGGCGGCGACGACGGATTCTACGCCAAGAGCGGGATATTCCCTGAAGACGTAACGGATTTTATCGTCCGACTCCAAAAGCTCAATGATCGACGGCAAGGCGCTCTTGCAAAATCCGCACCTGTAGTCGAAAAACTCGACGACGGTCACGTCGCCGTTGGGATTTCCGCCCACCGGCGAGGAAGGGTCGTTCTCAAGCTCGCTGCGCAAGGAAGAAAGGTTGTCCTCCGCCCGCTCGCGCTCCTTGGCTTCCTGCCTGGTTTGCAGAGTCTGGATGGCCTCCACCAGCACCTCGGGGTTTTCGCGCAGGTATTGGCGCACCACCTCGCGCACTTCCTGCTTTTGTCCGACGGTCAGGGCGTCATTCGCGGCCCAGGCCGGCGCGGCGGCGAGCAACAGGGCGGCGAAGGCGGCTTGGCGAAGCTTGAAAAAGCTCATGGTTTTTCCTTTTATTTTCGTTCGCGCCCATGATGAAGCAGGTAACGATAGGGCGCAAGCCGGCCTTACAGGAAGTTTATCTCGATAGCTTAATTTCGGAAATGTAGGCGGCGGTGGGTTTGCGGCCGCCGGCCGCGGCGACGCCGATAAACACGACCTCGACCGCCCCCTGACGATCGTCGGGCCAGACGTCAGCGTAGAGCCTGGACAAATCCACGGTCTCCAGCCACCAAGTTCCGTCGTTTTCGCGCCCGCCGCGTATCGTGTAAAGGGGCGCGGCGCGCCTTCCTCTCGATGGTTTGGTCAGGGTTCCCCTTTGCAGGGCGGATTCCCCCCAAATGACGGCCAACGCCCGGTCGTGCGGCGGCAGGGCGCTTCCCAGCCGGGATCGGGGGCTTCCGTCATTCCGGGCGCCGCCGTTAAAGCCGGCCACCACGCGCACCGGATGGCGGCCGGAGCCGTGAGGATCCATGTTCCAGGCCCAGGTAAGGTAAGGCGTGGCCAGCATCATCGCCTTGGTGCGCCGGGCGACGATGAAGCCGTCATTGGAATTCATCACCTTGAGCGCCTTGACGCCTTCTTTCTCGACCACCGCTATTTGGGTCTTGACGACATCCCCGGAGCCCTCGAACACCCAGTTTTCCGGCAAGTCGTTCGGTGAAAACCCGGGAGCCCTGGCGGCGATTCCAAGAACCTCCAGTTGGCCATTGGGCGCGACGGTGGCAGCGCGTTGACCGGCGGCGCAGCTTGAAAGAACGGCGGCAAGACCGGCAATGGCCCCAATGCGCATCCCGGCGCTTATAAAGACGTCTACAGAAAGCGCAAAATCGCGACTATTGGCGTCTCTCATCTCTCTTTCTCATTTGTCCGGTCTTTTCTTGCCTTGATTGACCTCTTGCAGGATGTCCTGGGCTTGCATCCAACCCATTGACCCTCTTGGAAGAAGCTTCTCGGCGCGATTGGCGTGAAAAATGGCGTTACTTTTCTTCCCGTTAAGCAGGGCCTCCTCGGCCATGGCGAGGGAGCTCAAGCCCATATCGCCCTTGCGTCCATAGGCGATGGCCAATTGGCGCCAAGTAAAGGGGGAATCCTGTTTTTTTAGGACGGCGGCGCGCAAATTCACGATCGCCGAATCGAGCAAGGCCGGATCGCCGGATTCCAGTTGCGTGCGGGCGAGGCCGATGCGCAAAAGCGCCGAATTGGGCAGCAGGAGCACGGCTTTCTCGTAAGGCTCAAGGGCTTCCTTGACCCTCCCGTTCTCAAACAGCATCTGCCCCTTCAACTCGTGGAAATAGGGATCGTCGGGACGCTCGGCGATCAAGCCGTTGATCAGCGGCAACGCCTTGTCCAGGTCTGGAAGGCGGTAATAGGCCACCGCCCTGGCGTAGCGGGATTCAAGACTGTTGTCGGTTTCCTTGTAGCGGCGAAGCGTGGTCGTGAATGACTCAATGAAACCGCGCAGCTTGGCCAGCATGCGCCGGTGCATTTCGTCAAACCGTGGGGAGATTTTGGCGTTTGAATACCGCGACTTGGAAACATGCGCCCTTATGGCGTTGATGCGGTTTTGGGTCAACGGGTGGGTGCGCAGATAGGGGTCCTGGCGCCTCACGCTCAGAAGCTCCTGATCTAAAAGGGTTTCCGTGAATTCAAGAAACCCGCGCGCCGATTGCTTGGTGGCGTCGAGAAACTTGAGCGCCGCTTGATCGGCCGCGCCCTCCTGGGTGCGGGAGTATTGTAATAAACCGCGTTGGCTCATGCTTGTCCCGCCCAGCCAGACCGCCGTGCCCACATCCGCCCGTCCGGTGGCCACGGCCGCCGCGCCGCCAAGGACCATGGCCAAGATGTTTTGCG
>CAJXGZ010000242.1 GCA_913053795.1 uncultured Rhodospirillales bacterium
TGACCGTCATCGACCGTGAGCCGGAAGCCGTCGAGCGGGCGCTGGCGAGTTAGGCTGCACAACTCTTTGATTGATTTTCTGCGGCTTCCTTGGCGATTCCCCCCTTCCCGCCTTCTTTTCCCTTCCCTGCGCGCTCCGCGATCTCCGTGGTTGATTCCTTCTTTTTATACGTGCGAACAAAATTAGAATATTAATAATCTAACCGAGTTTAATCCTTGACATGGCCTTTAACATTAAGTATATTCATGATGTGTTTCCCCGCCAGTCTCATGAGCGGGGTATGGATGTTGGACAGTGTGAATAGGAAATCGGGTCCGGCTGGTTTGGGGGATGTTTTTCTCCGTTCTGGATCGGGCCGTCTAAGGCATGAGCCGCCCCGGGTTGGACTCCGGTGGTTAGCGGGTGCGGGGGTTTGTGTCCATGCGTTTCTCGGGTTAAGTGAAACCGCGGAGTTCGCGGAGAGCCGCGGAGGCGCACGGAGAGTAAGATATTGCCGCTTCGCGGCGTATAAGTTCCTTCTCCGCGTTTCGTTCCTCGGCGTCCTCGGCGTTCTCGGCGGTTAATCTTAGCTGATAGCTGACCTCTGACAGCTCCCCCAAAACGTCCGCAAATGCTTACAAATGATCATGGATGCTTACATTTGAGCCAGGAATCGCCCATATTTTGTTTGATCTCAAGGGGTTAAGCGCGTTTCGTCTTATCATCAACGGGGGATGAACGCGCTTTTGGCGGGCCCCGTCCGCGACCTCCGCCCCCGCCTCAGAAATCCAAATTGTCCTTGAGCAGGGAGCGAAAGCTGGGGCGGGATTTAATGCGGGCGTACCATACCTTGGCCCCTTCGTGGTCCTCCCACGGCACGTCGCCGAGATAATCGACGCACGAAACATGTGCCGCCGCGACGATGTCGGCGAGGGACAGATGGTCCCCCCCAAGCCAATTGCGGCGCTCGATCAGAAAGGCGATGTAGTCGAGATGGTGATGGATGTTGGCGTGTCCGGCGCGGATCGCCTTTGAGTTGGGCTGGCCGAGGCCGAGGAAGCGCTTCATCATCTTTTCGCCCACCAGGTTCTCGGTGACTTCGCTGTTGAACTTGACGCCGAACCAGTCGGCAAGGCGGCGCACCTCGGCCCGCTCCAGCGGCGTGGCGCCGATCAGCGGCGGCTCGGGATGGACCTCGTCAAGAAACTCGCAGATAACGCCGCAGCCCGAAAGCGCCGCGCCGTCGGACTCCACCAGCACCGGAACCTCGCACGCCGGGTTGAGGGCGAGAAAATCCTGGCGGCGCTCCCAGACGTTCTCCACATGCATATCGAACTCGAGCCCCTTCTCGGCAAGAACGATCCGAACCGTTCGGCAAGGCGGCGAAAGCCAAAGATGATGGAGCGTGCGCATGGGAGCCCTAGTCCCCCAACTCCGCTTTAAGGGTCTCGTACATCTGAAGGGCTTTTTTCGGCTTTTCGCCCTTATGGACGACGGCGCCGACGGCTTGAATCATGGCGACGGGCGAATCGGACTGGAAGATGTTGCGCCCCATGTCGACGCCCCGGGCGCCTTGGTCGATGGCCTTGTAGGCCATGGTCAGAGCGTCCAGTTCGGGCAGCTTCTTGCCGCCGGCGATGACGATGGGAACCGGACAGCCGGCGGTGACCTTCTCGAAGCCTTCCTCGATGAAGTAGCTCTTGATGTAATGGGCTCCCAGTTCGGCGGCGATGCGGGTGGCGAGGCCGAAGTAGCGGGCGTCCCGCGCCATCTCCTTGCCGACGCCGGTGACCGCCAGGGTCGGAATGCCGTAGCGGTTTCCGGTGTCGATCAGCTTGATGATATTGCAGATGGATTTATGCTCGTGCTTGGCGCCGATGTAGACTTGGGCCGTTATGGCCGCGACGTTGAGGCGGATGGCGTCCTCGATATCCACGGCCACCGTCTCGTTGGACAGCTCGGTGAGGATGGAGTTGCCGCCCGAACACCGCAACACAATCGGCTTGATGACTTTGGAAGGAATGCAGGAACGCAGGACGCCGCGGGTGCACATGAGCACGTCGGCGAAAGGAACCAGTTTCATGATGCCGAGGTCGATGCGCTCCAGCCCTGTCGTCGCCCCCATGAAATAGCCGTGATCGAAGGCCAGCATGACGGTGTTGCCGGTCTCGGAATTGAAAATCCTGGACAGCCGGTTCTGCATGCCCCAGTCCAGCGCGTTTGAGCCCTTGATGAAAAAGCCCTCGTTGACCGGCGGATTGCCGATTCCGAAATCCTTGCCGTCCTTGATGTCGTCTAAATCAGCCATTTTTAAAGTCTCCCCGTTATGAAATTAACAAAAGCAAATCGCCTCAGCGCAAGCACGCCGCCATGTTGCCGCCATCGACGGTGAGGATGTCGGCGGTCGAGGCCTTGGCCTTGGCCAGATAGACGAATGCCTGGGCGGCGTCATCGGCCGTTACTTCGCGGCCCAGCAGGTTGCCGGCCATGTAGTCCTTTTCGTCGAGGCCGCGGGCCTTGGACCTGGCGGCGATCATCTCAGCCGTCAGAAGGCCGGAGCGGATGCGGTCGGCGTTGACGCCGCCGGTGCGGACGCCGTCTGCGCCGTGATCGAGCGCATACTGGCGCACCAGGAACATGGCCGCCGCCTTGGGCAGTCCGTAAGGGCCGAAGTCCTTGCCCGGATTGACCGCCTGCTTCGAGGTGTTGAACAGCAAACAGCCGCCATGCCCTTGGGCGCGCATGACGCGAACGGCGTTTTGCGCCACCGTCTGGTGGCCGAAGAAATTAAGCTCGAAGCTCTTGCGCAGCACTTTATCGTCGACCTCGCCGATCGCCCCCTGCCACGCCGCGCCGGCGTTGGAGACGACGATATCGACGCCGCCGAAAGTCTCGCACACCGCATCAAAAGCGGCTTTCACGGACTTGGCGCCGGTGACGTCGCAGGCGCAAGCCAGGGCGTTTCCGCCAATGTCTTTGGCCAGGACGTTCGCCGCCCGCCCGTCCAGATCGAGGATGGCGGTTTCAGCGCCCTCGGCGGCGAAGGCGCGCGCCGTGGCGGCGCCGATGCCGGCGGCGCCGCCAGTAATCAACGCCACTTGGCCGGCCAGGGGTTTTGGCTTGGCGTCGCCCAGCTTGGCCCGCTCCAGGGGCCACAGCTCGACCTCGATCAAATCGGCCTCGGGCGCGCTTTCGTAAGCCCCGACGGAGCAGGCTGCGGTCACCACGGCGACGGTGTTCTCGGCCAGATCGGCGGCCGCCGCGGCTTCACGCGCGCTGGCCCCCAGACCGAACAGCCCCAATCCCGGAACCAGGACCACCCGGGGCAGGGGGTCAAGGGCGTCGCCATAGAAGTTGTTGCGCTCAAGGCTCGCCCTGCTTTCCTCTGCGTAGCGCATAAAAATCTTTTCGGCGGCGTCGCGGAAATCATCCAGCTTGCCCGCTTCGGCGGGTGGCGCCACCAGCGGCCATGAGCGGGTGCGGATGGTGTGATCGGGGGTCACCGCGCCAACCTGGGAATAGCGCATGATGTCCTTGCCGTTGACGTAATCGAGAATTTTCGGGCCGGCGCGGAAATCCAGGATCATGGGGCGCTTGTCGCCGTCGTCGCCGTCCAATGCGCACAAGCCGCGAAGAACCGGCGCCGCGTCGGCCAGGGAAGCCGCTTTTCCTGGAAGCTTGGCGGCGGCGAAAACCTCGTAGCCATTCTTGCCGGGCATCTTGATGTCGCTGAGTACCAAGTCGAAGACTGGTCCGGCGGATATCTTCGCGATCGCGGCCTCCCCTTCGTTGACCGCGGTCACCTCGCAGCCGTAGCCGA
>CAJXGZ010000243.1 GCA_913053795.1 uncultured Rhodospirillales bacterium
GAGATCCGCCCACAGCACGGTGGCCAAACTTACCGCCGTAAGAATCAGGCAACCGCCCATGGTCGGCGTTCCCTGTTTCGTCAACAGGTGCGACTCGGGGCCGTCGTCGCGGATGGGTTGCCCGCCCGCTTGGCGCTTACCCAAAAAGCGGATCATCATGGGGCCGAGGATGAAGCTGATAATAAGCGCGGTAATCACCGCGCCGCCGGTGCGGAAGGTGAGATAGCGGAAGACATTGAAGCCTGAGAATTGATCGGCCAAGGGATAAAGGAAATTGAAAAGCATTGCCGGGTTTCCTCCTTAAGCGCCGTTGACGGTGCGCTTAACGCCCCGCTCATCGGCTCCGGACTCAAGGCCCAGCAGCGCTTTGAAAATGAATCCGGCATTGCTGCCCGCGGATCCCTTGACCATGACCACGTCTCCGGGCCGCACCGCCGCCGTCGCCATGGGCGTCAGGGCGCGGGCGTCGGCGGCGTGTCCGCCGCGCATGTCGCGGGGAAGGGAATCGGCAAGGCGGGACATATCCCGCCCGGCGGTAAACGCCAGATCAATTCCATTGTCCTGAAGGGGGGCCGCCAATTCAGCGTGCAGCCGTTCCGAATCCGGCCCCAGCTCCAGCATATCGCCCAGCACGGCGATGCGGCGCCCGCCCGGCCCCGGCTGCGCTCGCCCCAGCACTTCGAAGGCCGCGTTCATGGAGGCGGGACTGGCGTTGTAGCTTTCATCGATGACGGTAAAGGCGCCGCCCGGAATGTTTACGACGCTGACCCGGCCCCGCCCCTCGGGGGCGGTGAAGCCGTTCAGCGCCTCGGCGGCTTTCAGAACGTCGCCGCCGGCGGCGGACGCCGCCGCCAGCGCCGCCAGGCTGTTCATTACCCAATGACGGCCGGGAACGCCGATACGGTAGACAAGGGCTTCGCCGTCGACCACCGCGCTGACGCGCGAGCCGTCCGCTTCCAGGGAAAACTCCACAAGACGCGCCGTCGCCTCCTGGTGGGCTCCGAAACCACGAATATCCTTTACGCCTTTGGCGGCGGCGGCGGCGGCGAGACGTTGGAAGTGGGGATTATCACGGCTCAGCACGGCAATACCTCCTTTCGCCATTCCACTGAATATTTCCGCCTTGGCGTCAGCGATCTCCTCCACATCGGCGAAGAAAGCGCTGTGCACCCGCTCCACCGTGGTGATCACGGCCACATGGGGTTGGGTCAACTTTGATAACGGCGCGATCTCGCCGGGGTGGTTCATGCCCATCTCGAGAATTCCATAGGCCGCGTCCGCGGACATCCGCGCCAAACTGAGGGGCAGACCCCAGTGGTTGTTGAGATTGCCGGTTGTGGCGCAAACGGCGGCTTGGGGACTGAGAATGAATTTCAGCGCTTCCTTGACGCCGGTTTTTCCAATGCTTCCGGTCACCGCGATGATTTTGGCGTTTGCGCGCGCCCGCGCCGCCGCGCCCAAGTCCTGCAACGCCTTCAAGGTGTCATTGACCATAAGAATAGGCGCGCCGACGGACGCGCCGATGGGCGTGCGATGAACCAGCGCCGCCGCCGCGCCCCGGTCCAAAGCGTCAATCACAAAATTATGACCGTCGAAATTTGGTCCCTTAAGGGCGACGAACAGGTCGCCGGGCTCGAGGGTGCGGGTGTCGATGGAAACGCCGGTTGCGGCGAAGTCCCTGTCGCAACGGCCGCCGGTCGCCGCAAGGGCGCTCTTGGACGTCCAAAGAATTCCGTTGTGCGCCAACCTCATGACGTGATCTCCTTGAGGACGGAGCGAATCACCTTCGCATCGTCGAAAGGCAGGATTTGATCGCCGACGATCTGGCCGGTCTCGTGTCCCTTGCCGGCGACCACAAGAATATCCTTGGAACCCAATCTTGAAAGCGCCGCCGTAATGGCTTCAGCGCGGTCGCCGATTTCCCGGGCGCCTTCGCAGGCGGCCAGGATTTGCTTGCGGATTTCCGCCGGATCCTCGCTACGGGGATTGTCGTCGGTAACGATCACGTCGTCGGCGAGGCGCTTAGCGATTCGGCCCATCTCCGGTCTCTTCCCCGGATCGCGGTCGCCGCCGCAACCAAAGACCAAGACAAGACGTCCCCCCTCATGGGCCTCCACATGGGAGCGCAGGGCGCCGAGAACGCTTAAAAGCGCTTCAGGCGTATGGGCGTAATCGACGAAGACGCCGGCGCCGTTGGGATGAACGGCGACCTTCTGGATGCGGCCCGGCGCCTCCTTAAGGGTTTCAAGGGCGGCCACGGCGGCTTTCGCGTCCTCGCCGTTGGCCAGCACGACGCCGAGAGCGCAAAGGGCGTTCTCGGCTTGAAAATCGCCGACCAAAGGCAGGGTCACGTCGTAATGTTCGCCTTTCACGTAGAGTTTCAAATTTTGTCCATCGGCGAGAGGCTCGGTGTTCTCAAGGCGGATATCCTCACCCTCCCGGCCATAGCTGATGACCCGCTGGCGGCGCACTTCAGCGGTTTGCCGAAAGGCTTCGAAGGCGTCGCTATCGGCGTTAAGCACGGCGACGCCGCCAGGCTTCATGACCTCGACGAACAGCCGCATCTTGGCCTCCTGGTAGTCCTCCATGGAGTCGTGGTAGTCCAGATGGTCGCGGCTGAGATTTGTGAAGGCGGCCACATGAATTTTCACCCCATCCAGGCGATATTGGTGGAGGCCATGGCTTGAAGCCTCCATGGCCAAATAATCGACGCCGGACTCGGCGAGTTCCTTCAAGGCCCGGTGCAACGCCACCGGATCAGGGGTGGTCAAGCTTCCCGACGTCTCCAGCCCAGATGCGACCCCAGGCGCGGCCCCTGGCGCGGAGACGCCCAGCGTGCCCATGCTGGCCGCCTTGTGGCCCAGGCGCTCCCATATTTGCCGTGTGAACAGGACAACCGACGTCTTGCCGTTGGTTCCCGTAACCGCGGCCACTCTTGACGGCTGCTTTTCGAAAAACCTCGCCGCCATAAGGGCGAAACGGCGGCGGGGGTTATCGTCTATAAGCAACGGGACTTTTCGATCCGGCGAGTCGATCCTGGCGCCTGGAGGGGCCAATATGGCCACCGCTCCGCGCTTTATCGCTTCGGGTATGAAGTTCAAGCCATCGGCGCGGGTCCCCGGAAGCGCGGCGAAAAGGAATCCCGGCTCGACCTTGCGCGAATCGCAGGTTAGTCCGGCAATATCCTTGACCCTTATTTCAGTTCCCTGCTCCACTTTGTTGCGTTCTCCTTGGATCAAATCATTGAGCCTCGATTCTTTGCCCATGAACCTTGACCGGCGCAACGCCCGACATAACGCGAAGAGACGCCAATTTTGCGGCGCCGGAATTCTTCGCTTTGATTTTTTCCTTTATTTCCTCTTGTGGCGCGATGCCCAATATAGGCGCCAGGCGACTCACAATCCGGCTCACCGACGGGGCCGCGACCCATCCGCCTGTGGCGTAAAAACGCGTTTTTTTGTTACCCTTTGGCTCATCGATGATGACCAGCACCACGTAACGGGGCGCGTCCATGGGGAAGGCGCCGACGAAGGACGAGGTCAAAGCCTTCTTGCGATAGCCGCCTCCTCCCTGTTTTTCCGCCGTACCCGTCTTGCCGCCGACCCTGTATCCGGGCGCCTCGGCTTTTTTGCCGGTTCCGCTTTTCACCACCAGCCGCATGAGTCCGCGCATCTGCCGGGACGTTTCCTCGGACAGCGCCCGCTTTCCAGGAACAGCGCTGGTGGACAGCTGTTTGCGCAACGTCA
>CAJXGZ010000244.1 GCA_913053795.1 uncultured Rhodospirillales bacterium
ACCTCCGACGGCCAGGTGATGGCGCTCGACGCCAAGATGAACTTCGACGACAACGCCCTGTTCCGCCACAAGGACATCGAGGCGCTGCGCGACGATGACGAGGAGGACCCGGCCGAGCTGGAGGCCGCCCGCCACGAGCTCAACTACATCAAGCTGGACGGCTCCATCGGCTGCATGGTCAACGGCGCCGGACTGGCCATGGCGACCATGGACATCATCAAGCTCAACGGCGCCGAGCCCGCCAACTTCCTCGACGTCGGCGGCGGCGCCACAAAGGAGCGCGTCACCACCGCCTTCAAGCTGATCCTCGCCGATCCCAAGGTGGAGGGCATCCTGGTCAACATCTTCGGCGGCATCATGCGCTGCGACATCATCGCCGAGGGCGTGGTCGCCGCCGCCAAGGAGGTCAGCCTCGGCGTCCCCCTGGTGGTGCGCCTGGAAGGCACCAACGTCGAGAAGGGCAAGAAAATCATGGCCGACTCCGGGCTTCCCATCGTTTCCGCCGACGATCTCGGCGACGCCGCCGCCAAGGTGGTCAAGGCCGTGAAGGAGGCTGCTTAAATGGCTGTTCTCGTCAACGCTAAAACCAAGGTCATCTGTCAGGGGTTCACCGGCTCCCAGGGCACCTTCCACTCCGAGCAGGCGATCGCCTACGGCACCAAGATGGTGGGCGGCGTGACGCCGGGCAAGGGCGGCTCCACCCACCTGGACCTTCCGGTGTTCGACACCGTCGAGGAGGCGGTGCTCAAGACCGGCGCCAACGCTTCCGTGATTTACGTTCCGCCGCCCTTCGCCGCCGACGCTATCTTAGAAGCCGCCGACGCCGGAATTCCCCTGATCGTCTGCATCACCGAGGGCATTCCGGTTCTCGACATGGTGCGCGTCAAGCAGGGCTTAAAGAGCGCGGGCTCCCGGCTGATCGGCCCCAACTGCCCGGGTGTAATCACCCCGGGCGAATGCAAGATCGGCATCATGCCGGGGCATATCCATAATCGGGGCAAGGTGGGCATCGTCTCCAGGTCCGGCACCCTCACCTACGAAGCGGTGGCCCAGACTTCGGCCACCGGCATGGGCCAGACCACCTGCATCGGCATCGGCGGCGATCCGGTCAACGGCACCAATTTCGTCGACTGCCTGGAGATGTTCGTCGCCGACGGCGAGACCGAGGCCATCGTCATGATCGGCGAGATCGGCGGCTCGGCGGAAGAGGACGCCGCCCAGTTCATCAAGGACTCGGGCACCTCCAAGCCGGTGGTCGGGTTCATCGCCGGGCTGACGGCGCCGCCGGGGCGGCGCATGGGCCACGCCGGGGCCATCATCTCGGGCGGCAAGGGCGGCGCCGGCGACAAGATCGAGGCCATGAAAAGCGCCGGCGTCACCGTCACCGATTCACCGGCCGAGATCGGCTCCACCATGGCGAAGGTTTTTAACGGGTAGGTATAATGGCGTCATCCATGGAGTCTGTCCTGACCGGCGCCAACGCCACCTATATCGCCGAGCTCTACTCCCGTTACCTGAAGAACGCGACGTCGGTCGACGAAAGCTGGCGCGGCTTCTTCGCCGAGTTGAACGACGACGGGCGGGTCGTGCTCGAAGAGCTTCGCGGGGCCAGTTGGGCGCCGTCGGAAAGCGGCGTCATCGGCCATGACATCGCCGCGGCTGCTGTTCCTGGCGCTGTTTCTGGCGTTATTCCCGAAACATTCATGGGCGACGTCAAGCAAGCGGCCAGGGACTCCATCCGGGCGCTGATGATGATCCGCACCTACAGGGTGCGCGGCCACCTTATCGCCAAGTTCGATCCCTTGGGTCTTGAGGGCCAGACCAACCACGTGGAGCTGGATCCCCGGACCTACGGCTTCGGCGAGGAGGACATGGACCGCTCCATCTTCATCGACCACGCCTTCGGCCGGGAAACGGCGACCCTGCGCGAAATCCTGCAGGTGCTCAAGGAAACCTACTGCGGCTCCATCGGCGTCGAGTTCATGCATATCCAGGAGCCCGAGGAGCGCCAATGGATCGAACAGCGCATCGAGAGCATCCGCAACCAAACCCATTTCACCCTCAGGGGCCGGAAGGCCATCTTCGAGCGGCTGGTGGAGGCCGAGGGCTTCGAGAAGTTCCTCAACGTCAAGTACCCGGGGGCCAAGCGTTTCGGCCTGGACGGCGGCGAATCCCTAATCCCGGCCCTGGAGCAGATTTTGAAAAGAGGCAGCCAGCTTGGCGTCAAGGAAGTGGTGTTGGGGATGCCCCACCGCGGCCGCCTCAACGTACTGGCCAGCATCATGTGCAAGTCCTATGTGGCCATGTTCTCCGAGTTCAAGGGCGTGTCCTCCAAACCCGACGACGTGGAGGGCTCGGGCGACGTCAAATACCACTTGGGCACGTCGGCGGACAGGATGTTCGACGGCAACATGATCCACCTGTCCCTGACCGCCAATCCGTCGCATCTGGAAGCGGTCAACCCGGTGGTCGTCGGCAAGGTCAGGGCCAAGCAGAACCTGCGCGGCGATGCGGCGCGCAACCAGGTGATGGGCCTGTTGATGCACGGCGACGCCGCCTTCGCCGGCCAGGGGCTGGTGTTCGAGACCCTGGACCTTTCCCAACTGCGCGGCTACTGCACCGGCGGCACCATCCACTTCATCGTCAACAACCAGATCGGATTCACCACGGTTCCGTCCAAGTCGCGCTCGTCGCCGTATCCTTCCGACATCGCCAAGGGGGGACAGGCGCCCATCTTTCACGTCAACGGCGACGACCCGGAAGCGGTGGTTTTCGCCGCCAAGGGGGCGATCGAGTTCCGGCAGAAATTCTCCAAGCCGGTGGTGATCGACATGTTCTGTTATCGCCGCTTCGGCCATAATGAGGGGGACGAACCCTCCTTTACCCAGCCCTTGATGTATAAACGCATCCGCGCTCATGAAACCACGGTGCAGATTTATGCCCAAAAGTTGGTAAAAGAAGAAATTCTTGGCCAGGGCGAAGTTGAAAAAATGCAGGCTGACTGGCACCAAAAGCTGGAAAGCGAGTTTGAAGGGGGGCAGGATTACCGCCCCAACAAGGCCGACTGGCTTGACGGGGCCTGGAAAAATCTGCGCATGGCCGAACAGGACGGTCCAAGGCGCGGCAATACCGGCGTCGATATGGAAAAACTCAGAGAAATCGGGGAAAAACTGACCGCGATCCCTGAAGATTTTGACGCCCACCGCACCATTGCCCGCTTCATGAAAAACCGCCGCCGCGCGATTGAAACCGGTCAGGGGCTCGATTGGGCCACCGGGGAAGCGCTGGCTTTTGCTTCCCTGCTAAAAGAAAATTACCCGATACGCCTGAGCGGGCAGGATTGCGAGCGCGGAACGTTTTCCCAGCGCCATTCGGTGCTGAACGATCAGAAAACGGAAGAAAAATATACCCCCCTCAATAATATCACGGGGGGCCAGGCCCATTACGAAGTCATCAACTCGATGCTGTCGGAAGAGGCGGTGCTTGGTTTTGAATATGGCTATTCGCTGTCAGCGCCCAATACCATGGTGTTGTGGGAGGCCCAATTTGGTGATTTTGCCAATAATGCCCAGGTGGTTATTGACCAGTTTATTAGTGCGGGCGAGCAAAAGTGGGACCGAATGTGTGGACTGGTTTTGCTGTTGCCCCATGGCTTTGAAGGCCAGGGCCCGGAACATTCTTCGGCCCGTTTGGAGCGCTATCTGCAGTTGTGTGCTCAGCAAAATATGCAAGT
>CAJXGZ010000245.1 GCA_913053795.1 uncultured Rhodospirillales bacterium
CCTAATCTCGCGGCATTCAGGCTCAAACCAAAACTCACGAATTGAATGAGTTTGGCCCCTAATCCAAATCGGCGTTCATCTTCCACCACTATTCCGCTTCTGTTTCTTTATCCGGCGGATCAAGCGGCGCCCCCGGTAGCGGGGCCATTTCGTAGCCCCCCTTGCCGGTGCGCTTGACGACGTACATGGCGGCGTCGGCGCGCTTGATCAACTGGCCCAGGGGCTCGCCGTATTCGAATTTCCCGGCGCCGATGGAAATGGTGATCTGGCCAAGGTCCTGGCCGGTGGATTTGTTGACCACCTTTTTTTGGCTTATGCGGTGGCGGATGCCTTCGGCCACATGCGCGGCGTCCTCAAGCGAGGTGTTGGGCAGGATGACGCTGAACTCCTCGCCGCCATAGCGGGCCGCCGTGTCCTGGCCCTTGACGCACGAGGTGAGGGTCGCCGCCAGAAGCTTCAAGACCTGGTCGCCCACTTGGTGGCCGTGGGTGTCGTTGAATTTCTTGAAGTAGTCGATATCCAGCATCAGCAGGCTGAGATCATGGCCCTTTTCCATGGCCTCCATGGCGGCGCGGCGCAGTTCGGCGTCGAAAAGCTTGCGGTTGGGGATGCTGGTCAGGCCGTCGGTCATGGCCTCCCGGCGCATATCCTCCAGGTCCTCCTTGAGCTGGTTGACCTCCATGGACGAGGCGTTGAACTTTTTCACCAGGGCTTTGTTGCGCTTCTCCATTTCGTGGGTGGCGTCCAGCGCCTTGGAGATGATCTCCTTGATGTCGCCGCCGCTGTTCATGTCGCCGCTGAAGGTTTCCAGGGTTTTGCCGTATGTGGCGGCGTTGCCGCCCGCCGCGCCGATGTTCTTGAGGATGGCGTTCAACTCGGCTTGAATCTTGTCGGTGGCGTCGTTGAGGGCGGCGCCTTCCGTATCGAAGGCGAAGAATTTCTGGAAGAGTTCGGCGTTGCGCGTCCCGGTGAACTCCTTGTTGTTGCCGAGAAGGATTTCAATGGTGCGGGTCAAGTCCGGATACTTGCCCGTAACATAATGGAACCAGACGGTGAAATTATTGGGATTTGCGGGAATCCCCTTTTCCTCCATTTTTTTCAGTGCCGACTGCGCATATTCGGTCGCTTGTTCGCGCGATTCCGAATATTCCACTTTATTCCTCCGATCTTGAAAATTGTCCAGTATTGAAGCGAAGCATACCCACCCATTACCCGAGTCCAAGAAAAAAATACATCAAGTCGTGAAAAGTTATGCATTCCTTTTAGAAATCCCGCCGCACTGTACTCGCGTTTTCCGGTGCTATAAGCTCTAAATAACGAAACCCTCCGCTATTCATGAATATGGCCTCCTCCAACAACAAAGATCAAGCCGGCGCGCTGGACACGCCCCAATTACCGCCCCAATTATCTGTGGTGGCGCCGGTGCGCAACGAGGCGGGGAACATCGCGCCTCTGACCGCTGAAATCCGCGCAGCCCTGGATGGGGCCTTGGATGGCGCTGATCCTTACGAGATCGTCTATGTGGATGACGGCAGCGGCGACGCCACGCCTGAAAAGCTGGCCGAGGCCGCCGCCGCCTGTCCGTTTCTAATTGTGCTGCGCCACCTGAAGAGTTGCGGCCAAAGCGCCGCCATCGCCACCGGCGTCAAGGCGGCCCGCAGCCCCCTGATCGTCACCCTTGACGGCGACGGCCAAAACGACCCCGCCGACATTCCCAGGCTTCTGGAGGTTTTTAGGGGCGCCGGGGAGCAGGAAAAGGACTTCCTGATGGTGGTTGGACACAGAAAAAAACGCCGGGACACATGGCTAAAACGCTTTTCCTCCACCGTCGCCAACCGGGTGCGCTCGAGCTTGCTTGGCGACAAGACGCCGGACACCGGCTGTGGGCTCAAGGTGTTCACCCGCGCTTCCTTTCTCGACATGCCCCGTTTCGACCATATGCACCGCTTTCTTCCGGCGTTGATGATCCTGCGGGGCGGCAAGGTTAAGTCGGTGGAGGTCAACCACCGGGCGCGGGCGCGGGGCGCCTCCAACTACGGCGTCTTCGACCGGTTGTGGGTGGGCGTCGTCGACCTGTTCGGCGTCATGTGGCTCAAGCGGCGCCGCCTCGGGCCGGAGATCAAGAGACGATCCGGGCCAAAACCATGAGTGCGAAATTATTATTGAGGGGACTGCTGCTGATCGCTTCCCTGGTGGCCTTCGGGTTTCTATTGGAAGCCACCCAGTTAAGCTCGGCGCTCGACAAGTCCTGGGTCGACGCCGACGTGCGCGGACAGGGGATGTACGGCGAGTTGCTGTTCCTCGCCGCCGGGGCCTTGTTCACCGGGTTCGGCCTGCCGCGCCAGATCATCGGCTTTCTCGGCGGCTACGCCTTCGGTTTCGCCTACGGCTCGGCCTTGGCCGTGCTGGCGACTCTGCTGGGGTGCGTCTGCGCCTTCTATTACGCGCGGGTCCTCGGGCGCGAACTGGTGGTCGCGAAATTTCCGAGAAGGATCAAGAGGCTCGACAACTTCCTGCACCACAATCCCCTGTCCATGACCTTGCTGATCCGCCTGTTGCCGGTGGGCAGCAACCTGCTCGTCAACCTGGCCGCCGGGGTGTCGCGCATCGGCGCGGCCGCCTTTTTTCTGGGCTCGGCCATCGGTTACATTCCCCAGACCATGGCGTTCACCCTGGCCGGAAGCGGCGTCGCCGACGATCCGGCCTTGCGAATCACTCTCGGCGTCGTTTTGTTCGTGGTTTCGGGAATGATTGGCGTTTACCTCTACCGCGTAAGCCGTCACAGTAAGGCCTTCGATGACGAGACCGAAATGCAATTGAGCGAGACTCAATTGGGCGAGACGGGGGCGGACAAGGAATCATAGTGTCTGGCCAAAAATAAAGCAACGGATTCAAATGCTTACGTCCTTTCGATCCCAATCACATCGTCACTCCCGCGAAGGCGGGAGTCCAGTATTTACGCGAGGTTTCTGGATTCCCGCCTTCGCGGGAATGACGGTCTGTGGGCGTTGGTCATGGTTTCGGCCCTGGCCGCGCGTCCCCCCCTGGCGGTTGACGAGACCCGCTATCTGGCCGTGGCCTGGGAGATGTGGCGGGAGTCCCAGTTCCTGGTCCCCTATCTCAACGGCGAGCCTTACAGCCACAAGCCGCCGTTTCTTTTCTGGATGATGCAGATGGGGTGGGCCGTGTTCGGCGTCAATGATTGGTGGCCGCGCTTGGTGGCGCCGCTGTTCGGCCTGGGCACGCTGTTTTTAATCGCCCGCATGGCGTGGCGGCTGTGGCCGCGAGACAAGGAAATCGCCGCGACGGCGCCTCTGATCCTTTTCGGCAGCCTGTTCTGGGCCCTGTTCACCACCCTGACCATGTTCGACATGATCCTCGCCTTTTTCGCCCAGGTGGGACTTCAAGGGGTGCTGAGGGCGTGGCGCGGCGACGTCCTGAAGGGCTTCGCCTTGCTGGCGCTTAGCATCGGGCTCGGCGTTTTGACCAAGGGACCGGCGATCCTGCTGCATGTGCTTCCGGCGGCGCTTCTGGCGCCCTATTGGGGCGCCAAATGGGGTCAAAGCCGCGACGTCAATTGGCGGCGCTGGTATCTGGGCGTCGGCGTAAGCCTTGCCGCCGGCGTCGCGCTCGCCCTCACGCGACGCCGGGATCCGTTGCCGCGCAGCCTCGCCCTCGGCGTCCTGGTCTCCCTCGTCGCGGTAGCCCTCTTC
>CAJXGZ010000246.1 GCA_913053795.1 uncultured Rhodospirillales bacterium
CGCCCGCCGCCCGCGCCGCCGAACGCACTCTGGGGCTTCTCAAGCCCGGCTATTCGCTCCGCTTCGCCGTTCTTCCGGCGGGAGAGGACCCCGATAGCCTCGTCACAAAGGGCGGCCCCCAAGCCATGTCGGCGCTGATTTCCGCCGCCATTCCCCTGTCGGAAACCCTATGGCGGGTGGAAACGGGCGGGCGCGCCGCCAAAACGCCGGAGATGCGCGCCGCCTTGCAAAAACGCATGGAGGATCACGCCCGCAAGATCAACGACCCCCTGGTGCGCCGGCATTTCATGGACGACATCAGAAAACGCTTGTGGGTGAAGCGCGGAGCCCGCGGCGGCGCCAAGCGCCATGACCTGGCCGTGGCGGCTCCCTTGGATGCGGCGTCCTTGATGGGCGCGCCTGTGAGTCAGCGAAGCACGGATGAAAAAACGCTTGTTGCCGGAATCATCAATCATCCGGACTTGTTTTGCAGTGTAGAGGAAAAGATCGGGCGCGCCGACTTTCGTGATAAGTCCCTCGATAATCTGCGCAATGAACTTATCGCCCTTCTTTCGGGGGATCCGGACATTGAAGTGGAGGCCGTCAAGGATGAGTTGAGACGACGTGGGCTGTCGAAGGCTTTGGACGCGCTTTACAACGACGCCTTCATAAAAAACCACCGAAAAATAAAACCGGAAGCATCCAACGACAATGTGCAGGAGGCTATTGATCAAAGCTTCAGACATCTTGAGAGCGCCGCCTTGGCGCTTGAGATTAATGAGTTTAAGAAGACGAAAGCGGCGGACATCGACGCCGATGCCTTGGAGCGCCTTAAAGCCTTAAAATTGGCGTCTTTCGAGAGCGAAGATGACTGACGCCGAACTTGACAAATTCGCCCAGGAGGTTTTAAAGGTTCCGGGTCTTGACTAAGGGGGGGTGGGACGCCACTTCTTTTATTAGCTATTGCATAGCTAATTTTTTTGCGGGCGAGCGTTCAAAGAGCGTTCGGCGCCGTTATTCTTTGTTTTTTTTACGTCTTGCATAGCGGCGTAATGTGAAAGATCTTATGACGGCAGAGGCAAACACAAGCGGGGCTTCCAGCAATTCTCAAAACGAGCGTCCCGATTCTCCCTTGCTCGACACCCTTGGCGCCAATGTCAAGAAGATGGTCGCCAGCGGCAAGGAACGCGGTTTCATCACCTATGACGAACTGAACGCCGCCCTGCCCCCCGACCAGATGTCTTCCGAGCAAATCGAAGACACCATGTCCATGCTCTCGGAGCTGGGCATTAACGTGGTCGAGAGCGAGGACACCGATGACGCCGCCGCCAAGGAATCCGGCGAAAAGGGAAAAGGACCCAGCGGCAACGTCGACGAAAGCGACCTGGGACGCACCGATGATCCTGTCCGCATGTATTTGCGAGAAATGGGAAGCGTCGAATTGCTTTCCCGCGAGGGCGAGATCGCCATCGCCAAGCGCATCGAGGCGGGCCGCGAAATGATGATCGGCGGCATTTGCGAAAGCCCCCTGACCATCCGCGCCATCGTTCTCTGGCATGATGCGCTGGTCGAGGAAAAAATGTTGCTTCGCGACATTATTGACCTCGAGGTCACCCACGGCGGCGGCCCCGGCGCTGTCATCAATGTTCCCTTGGGCAAGAGAGAAGAAAACGGCGAGACCAAGAAACCGGCGCAGGACGGCGAAGAGCCGAAGGATGAAACCCCCGCGGCGGCCGCCGGCTCCGGGGATAGCGACGACAGCGACGACAGCAACGACAGCGGTTCCTCCGAAGGCGGCGGGGAAGGAAAGGACGGCAAGAGCGAAGAAAACGTCGACGACTCCGAAGAGGAGGAGGCCAGCCTTTCCCTGGCCGCCCTGGAGGAAAAATTGATGCCGGAGGTGCTTAAGACCTTCGAGGACATCGCATCCACCTACAAAAAATTCCACAAGCTCCAGCTTATCCGTCTGGAAGCCTTGAAAAAGGGCGACGACGTGAAACCCGCCCAGGAAAAACGCTACGTCAAACTGCGTCACGAATTGGTGACGCTGATGGAGGACGTGCACCTTAACAACGCCCGCATCGAGCAGCTTATGGAACAGCTTTATGGCCTCAACCGCGCCCTCATCAGCTTAGAGGGCAAGCTTATGCGCATGGCCACCAGCGCCAAGGTGAAGCGCGAGGACTTCCTCGAACAGTACCGCGGGGAAGAACTGTCTCCCGGCTGGCGGAAACGCGTTTCCAAACTGCCCGGCAAGGGATGGATCAAGTTCACCACCCGATACTCAGATGATATCGAGACCATCCGTGAAGAAATTACCAATATTTCGGGAGAATCCGGCCTGCCGGTTGCTGAGTTCCGCCGCGTTGTCTCCACCGTGCAGAAGGGAGAGCGCGAGGCTTCCAGGGCCAAGAAAGAGATGATCGAGGCCAACCTGAGGCTGGTCATTTCCATCGCCAAGAAATACACCAACCGCGGCCTGCAGTTCCTTGACCTGATCCAGGAAGGCAATATCGGCCTGATGAAGGCGGTGGATAAATTCGAATACCGCCGCGGCTACAAATTCTCCACCTACGCCACGTGGTGGATCAGGCAAGCCATCACGCGCTCTATCGCCGACCAGGCGCGCACCATCCGCATCCCCGTGCACATGATCGAGACCATCAACAAGCTGGTCCGCACCTCGCGCCAGATGCTGCACGAAATCGGCCGCGAGCCGACCCCGGAAGAGCTCTCCACGAAACTTTCCATGCCGCTGGAGAAAGTGCGCAAGGTGCTCAAGATCGCCAAGGAGCCGATCAGCCTGGAAACCCCCATCGGCGACGAGGAAGACAGCCACTTGGGCGATTTCATCGAAGACAAGAACGCCATGCAGCCTTTGGACGCGGCCATCCAGGGCAACCTGCGCGAAACCACCACCCGCGTGTTGGCTTCGCTCACCGCCCGCGAAGAAAGGGTGCTGCGCATGCGATTCGGCATCGGCATGAACACCGACCACACCCTGGAGGAAGTCGGCCAGCAATTCTCCGTCACCCGCGAGAGAATACGCCAAATCGAAGCCAAGGCCCTGCGCAAGCTCAAACACCCCAGCCGCTCAAGGAAACTCAGAAGCTTTCTGGATTACTAGAGCGCTTTCCGACAAAAACTGGTCATTCTGACGCCATTCGGCGCCTTGCGGACTACCTCTCCGAATAACGTCAGAATGACCGGTTTTGGCCGGAAAGCGCTCTAGAGATCAGAGGACGGAAAAATGGAATCTGTTCACTGACCTCTGTCCTCTGATCTCTGAACCATGTCCTTACGCGTGGCGTTGTATGCGGCAAACGAATTTCTGCTTGAAGCCCCCCTTACCCCTCCGCCATCTCCCGGACCGCCTGCTTAAGGCGAGGAAAATGTTTACGAATAGCGTCCCACAGGACGCGATCGTCAACGCGCTGTTATTCGTGGCGCAAGAGGTTTCCGATGGAGGCTATCTCTTGCCAATGAATATCTGGATAGTTCGATTTCATCTCGGGCGGGATTTGTCGGCTAGCCTCTGAGATAATCTCAATGCCGCGTTCCACGGCGCGCCGTATTTACCAAGTATCGCGGTACGTCTCGAAATCAACCCCCGCTACAGTCTCCTCAATCCCATCAATGGATTCCAGAATATCGTGGAGACGGATGCGAACCGGCGGCTTATACCAACCTGCACAAATAAACACTCATTGTGATCGCTTC
>CAJXGZ010000247.1 GCA_913053795.1 uncultured Rhodospirillales bacterium
TTTGGATGCATCTTGAGCGGCTTCGACTTTGGTGGCGGAACGCAACCTTCGCCGAGCCGCCACCCTGGCGCAGCAAAGATAAAACGGTAATTTAATTTTTACTTCTTGTGTTGACTGCAAAGTGTTAACATATATGTTAACGTCCCATGACGAAAAACATGGACAAAACACTTGTTGAAATTCATGCGGGTCCAGCCCGTGTTGTCCGTGTGACGCCAAAGGGGAAAAAGGTTTTCGACAAATGGATGAAGACCAAGGGGGCACATCAGGCGAAGTTCAAGAAGATGTTGGAGCGATACGGTCAGGATGGCGACGACGTTCTACGCAAATTGGGTCAGCTGAAGTTTCAACGTTCGATCAAGGTCAAGGGCGTGAAAATTTCGGTGCAGGAGCTGAAGGGCTGGCAGATTCGCATTTACGGTGAACCAACAACATTCTGGGACGGCATGCCAGGATTTGTCGGAGCGGAAATAGATATCAAGAAAAATGATAATGCAGATGATGACACGTTGAAGCGGACCGCTGAATACCTACTGGCACGAAAACAGAAATGAACACTACCAGAGAGGGAACCATGACAACGAACATTCTTAGTGATTGGGCTATCATCCAGGCGGAAGAAGGGTTCATGTATGAAGCTCAATACGCCATTGCCTTGTTGATGAAGGAGAAGGGTGTGTCTCAGGCTGGTTTGGCTCGGGCCCTTGGCAAGACTCCGTCCTACATCAGCCAAATGTTGAATGATGATGGGCGTAATTTGACCACACGCACCATTGCCAGGATCTTTGCCATTCTGGGCGAAGAGGTCAATGTCACCAGCACTGCGCTTGAAGCTGCTCGAGCTAAACTGCGTGATAAGGCCCTGCAAACCGTCCCCTCACAACAGTCTTTTTGTGAGGCGGCGGTAAAGGAGGTCGCGAGCATCGCCGAGGCGCGGGCATGCATTGCGCGGACGAATAACCGCGTGCAGTTTCATCGCGAAGGTGGCGACGGTGCGCCGATCCCTGAAGATATGTTGAAGTTTGCCGATGAGAGGGAGATGTGATGGCAAAGCAGTCAGCAAAAAAGAGGCGCAACTCGTTGACGCGGAAGAAAATTACACATCCGGCTGTGGGAACCGCTGTCTCGGCTGATGATTACAATGCCGTTGTCAAGTGCGCACAGTTGCGGACGATCGTCCTCAACGAGTCTCATTTCAAAGTTTCTCCGGAATACTTGGTGGATGAAAAATCAAACCGAACATTCAATTACGGCCACGACCTCAAATACATTTCTCATCGGGTAGAAGGGGTCAGCACCAAGTTGATGGAGGAGGATTTCGGGGTCGTTGCAGCAAATATTTCCTGGAACATCAAAGTGCGCGTTGGGCGAAAAGTAGCGCTGAAGATTGATGCCACTTATACGGTCGTGTATGCCGGAATGAAGGGGAGCCCGATGGAGGCTGTGATGCTTTTTATGGAGAAGGTTGCTCCCGTAGCAACGTACGCTTATTTCCGGGCTCACGTTTCGCAACTGAATTGGGCTGCGGATATCAATATGCCTATCCTTCCCGTCTACAACTCACATCAATAAAACCGCCAAATCTTTCACTTCGATTCCCGGCTTCATTTGCGGCGGCGCTTGATCTCTGTCCAAGCTTTCGGGCTCGTTGCGGGCATGCCGCTTTTTGGACAAGGAAACACCTCCCCCATACCCGCAAGGAAAAATGATAGGGCCAGAATGCCTTCGCCTTCTCTCGTGTTTTTTCTAACCCACGCGATAAATGGCGCTTTAATCCGTGAAACGCGCCAGCCGTTTGGCAGACAGAACAGCGGCGCGTGATCTTCAAGGTAAATATACTGATGCCATTCGACGGCGGCCACGAAGTACGCCTCGCATTCCGCATCGCCAAGCGTGGTTTCTTCTAAACATTTCTGCGTAAGAAAACGACCGCCCGTTCCAACGCCATCAACAATATCCTTTTTTGCGCCGAGAGCTGTTTGTGGGAAATTAAGCAGGAAAACAAGAAGCACGAAAACCTTGAGCCATTGCGCCTTTTGAATTTTTCGAAACGTTTTCATTCTAATAAATTCATTTAACAGTCCAAGCATCATGATGATACTCCTTCGGGACTCTTACGTTCGATTAATCGAGCGCGGGGGTCCCGGGGGCTTTTTTTGTTTGCGGCTGGCTTGTGCGCAGGTTGTGGGTGCGGCTGATGAGGCCCAGGATATCCTTGGCCAGGGTCGGGATGTGGGAGCCGGGGCCGTAGACGGCGGAGACGCCTTTATCCATCAAGCCGCCGTAATCGCGCTTGGGGATGACGCCGCCGCAGACCACCAGGATATGGCGGGCGTTACGTTTTTTCAGCTCCGCCATCAGCGCCGGGACCAGGGTTTTGTGGCCGCCGGCCTGTGTGGAGACGCCGATCACGTGGACATCCTTCTCCACCGCCTCTTGCGCCGCTTCCTCCGGCGTCTGGAAAAGAGCGCCCATGTCAACGTCAAAGCCCATATCGGCGAAGGCGGAGCCGATCACCTTGGCGCCGCGGTCATGGCCGTCCTGGCCCATTTTGACCACCAGCATGCGCGGGCTGCGGCCTTCCTTTTCGGCCAGGTCCTGGACTTGCGCGCGGATGGCCAGGAAATCCTTATCGTTTTCAAAAGCCGCGCCGTAAACGCCGGAGACAAGCTGGCTCTTGGCGCGGTGGCGGGTGAAGACCTTTTCCAGGGCGTTTGAAACCTCGCCCACCGTCGCCCGCGCCCGCATGGCGTCGACGGACAGCGCCAGCAGATTGCCCTCGCCGCTTGCCGCCGCCTTGGTCAGGGCGTCAAGGGCGGCTTGGCAGACGGCTTGGTCGCGCATGGCGCGGACTTTCTTCAGACGCGCGATTTGGGTCTCGCGGACCGCCCTGTTGTCCACTTCCAGGATGTCGTAGGCCTCGTCCTCGGCGCCGTCGCCGGCATGGAAGGCGTTGACGCCAACCACCGTCTCTTGGCCACGGTCGAGGCGCGCCTGCTTTCGCGCCGCCGATTCCTCGATGAGCCGCTTGGGCATGCCGCTTTCCACGGCGCGGGTCATGCCGCCCAAGTCCTCCACCTCGCCGATCAGCTTGCGCGCCGCGTTGGCCAAGGCGCTGGTCAGGCTTTCGACGTAATAGCTCCCCCCTAAGGGGTCGATCACCTTGGCGACGCCGCTTTCCTCGGCGAGGATGAACTGGGTGTTGCGGGCGATGCGCGCCGAAAAAGGCGTGGGCAGGGCCATCGCCTCGTCAAAGGCGTTGGTGTGCAGGCTTTGGGCGCCGCCCATCACCGCCGCAAGGGCTTCGATGGTGGTGCGGATGATGTTGTTGTAGGGCTCCTCCTCGGTCAGCGACACGCCCGACGTCTGACAATGCGCGCGCAACATCAGCGAGCGGGGATTCTTGGGCTCAAATTGCGCCATCATCTCCGCCCATAACAGGCGCGCCGCGCGCAGCTTCGCCGCCTCCATGAAAAAGTTCATGCCGACGCCAAAGAAAAAGCTTAAGCGCGGCGCGAAATGGTCAATGTCCAATCCCTTGGCCAGCGCCGCGCGCGCGTACTCCAGTCCATCGGCGAGAGTGAACGCCAGTTCCTGAACGGCGGTGGCCCCGGCTTCCTGCATGTGATAGCCGGATATGGAAATGCAATTAAACTTGGGCATGTGTTCAGACGTATAGGCGATGATGTCTGAA
>CAJXGZ010000248.1 GCA_913053795.1 uncultured Rhodospirillales bacterium
GCAACAGGTCGGACTCGTCGCAGTCCCATTCGTGAGCTTTGCGCCGGATCTGGATCCGATACAGCTCCATCTGGTCGCCGGCGCGGATGTGTTCGACGAGTTTTCCCAGCGCCTGCAATTGGCCGTTCAGCAAGGCGTTGTCCGGCGGCGCCAGGCGTTTCGCCTGTTCCCAGTACATCTTGGCGGCGCTGTGGCTTCCCTCGGCCAACAGGGCGTTGGCGAAGGCGATGTTATAGACCGGGTTGTAGGGATTGCAGATGAGGGCGATGGCTAAATAGTAAATGGCCTTAGGCAACCTGTCTTTTTGTTGTAGCAGCAAGGAGCCAAGGTCGAAGGCGGCGCGCACCGCCGCCTCGGGTCTGCTGGCGGCGCTTATCAAGCCTTCGTCCTCTTTCAGGATACCCAGATATTTCAGTTCGGCTTCCTTTGCTTTTCCGGATTTTCTCAAGGCCGCCGCCTGGGCGTAGGCCGCTTCGGCGCCTTGATCAGTCAACATCGATTTCGCCAGATTTTGGACATCGGCGCGGGTCAGGCATTGCCGGCACGTGAACATGAAGCTGTGGAGGGTTTGATGCTTGTCGTTGGGGATGTTTTTAAAAACATTAACGGCTTCGCAGCGCCGGCACCGCCATTTGATTCGATAAAGATCGCCTCGGACGGCGCCGCCTTCTTCCTTTTCGAATGAAATCACCTTGGCGGGGTCGATGACCGTTTTGCTGAATATGGTCAATCGGGCGATCATGTTCATGAACGCATCGTCCTCAATGGCGGTGGCGTTGAGGTATGGCCAGCGGATGATCTCCATCTTGTCCTTGATCAAGCCCTTGGCGAGGGCGTCGTAATAGATGGGGCTTCCCGGGTAGACCTGGAGACGGCTAAGGGTGATATGGTATTTCCTGTTGTTGGCCCACCAATCCAGGGAGTCGTTGGCGGTTTCCAGGGTTTCCGCGGTTTCACCGAAGATCAGGTTGCCCTGGATGCCGATTCTTTTCTCATATGTGATGGCCAGGGCGCGTTCGATTTGTTCCTTGGTCGCCTTTTTTTGCATGCTTAACAGAACCGCGTCGTTCATGCTTTCAATGCCGTAAGAGATGTAGACGCACCCGGCTTCCTTCATCCGGATGATGACCTCTTCGTCAATAACGCCGACATGAAGCTGGACCATCCATTTGATGTTGAAAGGCTCCATCCGGTCGCAGAATTCGAGCAGCCTGTTTTTCTTGACCGCGAAAATCTCATCCAGGACGGCCACCATGTTGATGGCGTATTTGCCGATCAGGAACTCAAGCTCCTCAAAGAAACCGTCGAGGCCGCGGTTCCTGTAAACCCGTCCCGTCGGGTGGAAGCAGAACGAACAGGCGAACGGGCATGAGCGGCTGGCGATCATCGGTAGGGATCGCGGGTTTTCAATCGTGTCGTAAAAATAGTTGTCCACCGGATTGGCCAGCTCGATGAGGTCGTCCGCCTGGAACCCTTCGTAGTCCGGCCACGGAATTGAATCCAGGTCATGGTTGGGCGTCCGCGGCGGCGTTTGAGTGGCCTTGCCGTCGCCGTTCTTGAACCAGATTCCATTGACGTCCATCAGGCTTCTCTCGTCTGTGAGGGCCGAAAAGACCTCAAGAATGGTCTGCTCTCCCTCGCCGACGACGCCGATGTCCGCTTCCAGCACGTTGAGCATGGTTTCCGGATCGCTGCTGAACAGGCCGCCGCCGACGATGTTGATGATGGACGGCTTGGCGAGCCGAACATAGTCGAATATGGCCTTGACCTTCTCAAAATGCGCGGAAAGCCCGCCAACGCCGCAGACGTCGGGGTCAAACGCCTTGATGGCGCGCGCCAAGGATTCAGTGGGGGCAAGCTCTTGGTGGTTGAGGTTCAGGCAATGGACGTCATATCCCGCCTGTTTAAGGGTGGACGAAATGTAGGCGATGCCGAGGGGAAAGTCGTAACTTTGCCCTATGTTTGCGAACATGGGAACGACAAGCAGGCATTTCATGGCGCGGCGCCTCGGATCCTTGCGCTGAATTCAGCAAAAAACGCTTCTATAATATATCATAGTCATTGTTACAGAGGTCCAGATTTGCCAATAGGCAAAAATCGGGCGACAATGACCATGCAATATGAACCGATTGGATATTGGAATGCCGGTTCGATCAAAAAAACAGACTCCAGGCGCCGAGGCGACGGATAAGGAGCGGTTGCGCGTCAATGATCTGCTGATCGGCCTTGACGACGTGAGTTTCAACAAGTTCGCCAAGCGCTGCGAATTCATTCCCTTCAACAAGGGCGACGTTCTGCTTGAGGAAGGGGCGAGCCTGGATTTCACCTACCTTGTGATCAAGGGAAGGGTGCGCGTCGTCCAGCGTGATGAAGGCAATGTGGATATTGTTTACCGGGAGATCTTCGAAGGTGGGTGGTTCGGCGAGATCGCCGCGTTTGACAAGGGCCGGCGCACGGCGGCCGTCCACGCCATGACCGATGGCGTGATGGCGGCCATGCCGCGGGCGGTTTTCCTGAATTTGATCCTCGAGCAACGCCAGATCGCCGTTAAAGTCCTGGAGAGCCTGGCCGGCGTGATCCGTTCCTCCAACCGGCGTTTTTCGGAGGTCAGCTCCTACTCGGGCGTTCAGCGCGTCTATTTGAGGTTACTTGAGATCGCCGAGTCGGACCCAATGGATGATAGCGTTTTGATCATCGATAATATGCCGTCTCACGTGCAACTGGCCAACGACGCCATGACGTCCAAGGAGGCGGTTGCTCGCGCCATCAGCCAAATTCTTCAGGAAAACGTCGCCAAGCGCATCACAGGAAAGCTCAAGATCACCCAACCCGACACCCTCAAACGCTTGGCGACACAGGTTTGAGATGAATCCCTCTTTTTTGGCTGTCATCGTCACCGCAAGCTCCGTCGCCGGATTTGGCCTGCTCGCCGTGTTGGGCGTTTATAGCGCCAACGAATTCATGACTTCCAATCCATTTGTCGGCCTTGCCGGGGTAGGCGCCGCCGTCGTTCTGATCGCGATTGGGGTCGTGGCCTCGCTGCTCAAGGCGGGACGGCCCGAGAGGACGTTTTCTCCTCTTGACGAATGGCGCTCTCCTTGGCCGCCGCGCACGGATTTCTTCGGCAAAATCACCTTGGTTTCAGCCCTTGTGTTCGGCTTTGGCTGGGGCGTGCTCGGCGATACCGACGGCCTATGGGCCGTGGCCGCGATGTTGGCGGCCATTTTGTCCATGGCCAGCCTTATCTGCACGGCGATGATTTACGGCGGCCTCAGGCCGGTCCGGCAATGGTTCGAAATCTGGACGGTCCCGGGTTTCGTCACCTTCGGCATCATGGGCGGAACGCTCCTGGCGGCTCCCATCGGCCTCGCTTTGGGCGAGACGAACTGGCTGGTCAAATATCTTCCCACCGGAACCATCGTTATCGCTTGGTGGTTCAACATTATCTTCTGGGACTACGCCCTGGGATCGCGCAATCTGGATAAAGCCGCCGTCGAGGACCCGGCTTTGGACTTTCCCGCAACCGGAGAGAATTACCTGATCAAGGATTCGTGTTTTGACGACGCGCGCAAACAGACGCAAAAATGGCGGCGCAAAGTTAATGTGATCGCCTTCGGCTTGCCCATGGCGTTTACCTTGATCAGCCTGGCGACGCTCAAAAACTATGAAGCCTTTTCCGTG
>CAJXGZ010000249.1 GCA_913053795.1 uncultured Rhodospirillales bacterium
AAAAACTGTCTTTGATGGGCTCGGGCGGAGGGGCTGCAGAGACCTTGACGGCTACCGTGGATCTGAGTGGTGGAGCCGGCGCTGTCGATTCCCGATGCGGCCAAGGCTGCGCGCAGGCGGGCGGCGTTGGCGCGGAGCCGCCCACGTTCGGCGTCCATGCCGGGGACCAAATCCAGCGCCGCGTCCATGGCCCCGAGCACGCCGGGAGGAAGCGACGTCGAATAGATGAAGCCGGGACAACGGTTGATCAGATAGTCCTTCATGGGCTTGGAGCAGGCCACATAGGCGCCGAAGCAGCCCAGCGCCTTACCGAAGGCCCCCATGACCAGGTCCACCCCTTCCGCCGCCGCCGCCAGCCCCATGCCGTGCTGCCCCGTGACGCCGATGGCGTGGGCCTCGTCGACGTAAAGGAAGGCGCCGTAACGCTCGGCGAGCGCGGCCAACGCCTCCAGGTCGGCCTGATCGCCATCCATGCTGAACACGGACTCGGTCAGGATGAAAAGCGTTCCCGGCTTGCCGCCGTTTTTTTTGAGCAGCGTTTCCAAATGGTCCAAATCATTGTGGCGATAGCGAATCTGGCGGACGCCGGCGCCTTGCAGGCCATGGTGGATGCTGGCGTGAACCAACCGGTCGCTGAACGCCAAGGCTTCGCCCCCCAACAGCTTGCGGTCCAGCAACACCGGCAAAATGGAGCTGTTGGCCTGGAAGCCGGAATTGAAGATGAGGACCGCTTCGGCGCCTTTCATGCGCGCCAGCTTGTCCTCCACCGCTTGGTGAATCTCGAAAGCGCCGGTCACCAGCCGCGAAGCGCCCGAACCGGCGCCCCATTTCTCCGTCCACTGGTTGGCGCGCTCGATCAGCGCCGGATGCCGGGCCAGCCCAAGGTAATTGTTGGAAGAGAAATCGATCAGCCGCCGCCCGCCGCGCCACACCCGGGCCGCGCCGTCGGGGCGCACGGGCTTGAGCGCGCGAAAACCGCCGCTGCGGCGCGCCTCCTCCAATAAGGGCTCCAATCGATCATCCAGCCGGGCCATGACGGCACTTTACTATATTTTCGGAAAACGCCGAATCTTTCAGCGGCGGCGCGAGACCAGCTTCGGCGTTGAGCGCATGGACCTCACATGACGCCTGGAAACCTTCTTTTCAGACGGTTCCTCTTTAGGCGGCCCCCCTTTAGATGGCTCCGGCGCATTTTTTTCTAGGAAATCCCCGGGACTGAACAGGTCGGAGCGGCTGGATTCAGAGCCGGCCCGGGTCTCGATCATGCGCAGGGTTCTGAGCACCGTCGGGTGAGAGTCGGGACTTTTGAGGCAATTCAGCAAATGCGCCCTGGCGATGGTTTTAACGCTGTGGGCGGCGTTGCGGGAGCGGTGGCGGCGCTCGCACCACCTGAGGTATGCGGAGATGGTCCAGGGATGGGCCGGCATGGGCCTGAGCCCGCGCGCCCGGCACCAACGGACGAACTCCCGCCACGCCTTGTCGTGAATCCGCTTCCTCAAACGTCCCCGCCCCTCATACTCACGCGCCGCATTGGGCCTTGTGACGCAGCAGGTGGTCGGCGAGAACCAGGGCGACCATGGCCTCCCCCACCGGAACGGCGCGAATGCCGATGCAAGGGTCATGGCGTCCCTTGGCGGCGATTTCCACGTTTTCTCCCTTGGCGTTTATGGTCTTTTGGGGAATGGAGACGGAGCTGGTCGGCTTAACGGCGAAGCGGGCGACGATGTCCTGGCCGCTTGAAATGCCGCCAAGGGTTCCGCCGGCGTTGTTGGAAAGAAATTCAGGCCCGTCCTTGCCGGCGCGGATTCCATCGGCGTTTTCGGGGCCGGTGAGTTCCGACGCCGCGAATCCGGCGCCGATCTCCACCCCCTTAACGGCGGGAATGCTCATCAGCGCCTTGGCCAAGTCGGCGTCCAGGCGATCGAAGACCGGCGCTCCCAGGCCCGCCGGAACGCCAGAGGCCGTCACCTCAACGACCGCGCCGATGCTGGAGCCGGACTTGCGGATTTCATCCAGGTAGCTCTCCCAAACCCCGGCCGCCGCCTTGTCCGGGCAGAAGAAGGGGTTGGCGGAAACCTGGTCCCAGTCCCAGGCGCCGCGGTCGACGCCATGGGGGCCAATTTGCACAAGGGCGCCGCGGATGTTCACGGATCCGCCGAGAATTTTGCGGGCGACGGCGCCGGCGGCGACGCGCATGGCCGTCTCCCGCGCACTGGAGCGCCCGCCGCCGCGATAGTCGCGGACGCCGTATTTTTTAAAGTAGGTGTAGTCGGCGTGGCCGGGACGGAACTTGTCCTTGATGTCGCCGTAGTCCTTGCTTCTCGCATCCTCGTTGGCGATCAGCAGGCCAATGGGCGCACCCGTGGCGACGCCGTCAAAAACGCCGGAAAGGATTTCAACGCGATCCGGCTCCTTACGCTGGGTGACGTGTTTGGACTGGCCGGGGCGGCGTTTGTCAAGAAAGGGCTGGATGTCGTCCGCTGAAAGCGGAATTCCGGGCGGAACGCCGTCGATGACGCAACCGATTGCGGGGCCATGGCTTTCGCCGAAGGATGTAACCCGGAATAAATGGCCGAAGGTGTTTCCGGACATTCTATACGGTGGAAATGTCGGGCGCGTCCACCGCCTTCATGCCGACGATATGGTAGCCGCAGTCCACGTGGTGGGTTTCCCCGGTAACGCCCGAGGACATGTCGCTGAGCAGGTACAGCCCGGCGCCGCCGACATCGCCGAGCGTCACGTTTCTGCGCAACGGTGAATTGTACTCGTTCCACTTGAGAATATAACGGAAATCGCCGATGCCCGAGGCCGCCAGGGTTTTCATGGGCCCGGCGGAAAGGGCGTTGACGCGAATGCCTGTTTTGCCCAGGTCTTCGGCCAGATAACGAACGCTGGCTTCAAGGGCGGCTTTGGCTACGCCCATGACGTTGTAGTGGGGCACCACCCGTTCCGAGCCGCTGTAGGTCAGGGTCAGCAGGCTGCCGCCGTCGTTCATCATGGCCGCCGCTTTGTTACAGATGGTGGTAAAGGAATAACAACTGATGTTCAGGGTTTTGGCGAAATTTTCAGGCGTGGTGTCGATATAGCGGCCCTTTAATTCCTCTTTATCGGAATAAGCGATGGCGTGGACGACGAAATCGAGTTTTCCCCACCTATCGGCCAACGATTCGAAAACCGCGTCCACGGAACCCGCATCGGTGACGTCGCAAGGAAGCACGATGTCCGAGCCGACCGATTGGGCCAAAGGCGCGACGCGTTTTTTCAGGGCGTCTCCCTGGTAGGTAAAAGCCAATTCCGCGCCTTGCCCATGGAGGGCGTTGGTAATTCCCCAGGCCAAAGACCGGTCGTTGGCAAGCCCCATGATCAGGCCCTTCTTGCCGGACATCAGCAACTGGGAATCGGTCATGCAATCCTCGTTCTAATAAACAAAACACTATAAACATTCTAAATCCGAGGCATTCTACACCATACCCCGGATTTGGAAAAGCGAAGGCCAACGGTTACGGCCCGAAGCATCGCCTTATAGGATGGCGGCGGAATCGTCAATGAATTGAAGCCATAAATCCAGGGTAATCGAGCGAACATTAGATAGAAAAGATTAACCTTTTCGTGATTCGACATAGCCTTTGCAATGCAGGAGGCGGTTATGTCGAATGAAGGAGAA
>CAJXGZ010000250.1 GCA_913053795.1 uncultured Rhodospirillales bacterium
ATCAATTACACAAATGGCTGCAATAATTGGAAATTGCGATGCAGTAATTGCAAACGACAGCGGACCAATGCACATATCTACTGCAATCGGAACGCCGACTTTATCAATTCACGGACCGACAAATCCAAAACTGCAGGGACCATTCGGAAGCAGACACGAGTTTGTAATCCACGATAAACTTGACTGCATTATTTGTAATCTTTTAGAGTGCCCGCGAAATCACGAATGTTTTCTTGAACTTCCGGTTGAATTGGTTATTGACAAATTTGATAATTTATTAAAAATTATGCCGCGCCAAGCATTGCACGCCAAAACATTAGGATTTTTTCATCCTCACAAAAAAACCAAACGGGTCATGATCTACCACCATGGCTACGCCAGCGACTACGATACCCAGAAAGCCCACTTCAAGACCTTGCTGCGGGCAGGCTTCGCGGTAATCGCCCACAACCTCACAGGATACGGCGACAGCGCCCCATTTCAGTCCTGGAGCGAGGCGAAACGGCCCTTGCGGGCGTTCTTCGAGCCGGTCGTGGCGTCCATCAACTACGCCATGGATAAATTCGGATATGAGGACATCAATATGATGGGCCTATCCGCCGGCGGCTGGATGACGGCGGTGGCGGCGGCCATGGACAAGCGCATCAAGCGCAGCTATCCGGTGGCCGGCGTGCTGCCCATCTATCTTCGCCGCGAGAAGGAAACGGCGTCGCCGCAGTATTATGAGCCCATGCTCAAGGCCGCCGGTTACTTGGACATGTTCATCCTGGGATCATGGGGCGAGGGGCGCAAACAGCTTCAAATATTTAACCGCTATGACCGCTGCTGCTTCGCCAATTCGCGCGGCAAGCTGTACGAAGCGGCCGTGGCCGAGGCCGTCGGCAAGCTGGGCTCGGGCGCGTTCGGAGTCATGATCGACGAGAGCCACGCCCGTCACAAATTATCGGCGTTGGGCATGAAGGCTATCCTGGCGGACGTCAACAAATGACCGGAACGCCCCGCAAGAAAAACCCGCTTTACTGGGCGTTTATCGGCCTCCAGCTCTTGCTTGCCGCGGCCGGCGTATACTTCTGGATCAGGGGCGGCATGTGGACGCAAGGGGAAATGCCGACCCACGGCGTGAAGCACGTCCTCGCCGGGGCCGTCCTTTCCCTGGGCCTCTTGGCGCTGGCCGCGCTCATCGAGAACCGGCGCCAGGGGAAATCCAGGGGAAATAACGAATCGGCTTAACCCGGCTTAGCCCGCTTCATCGCCCTAAGGGCTTTGGAGGCGGATGGGGCGCGCAGTTCGTTCCCAAACAGGCGAATCAATTCGCCGCGGCGGGGCGGCGGAACCATGCGCCATTCCTTGAACGCGGTCTCGGCGCGGGCGATTTTGTCATTTAAGCTTGAGGAAGTATCGGTTTTGATGCGCGCCATTTCGGCGCCGTCAATGGGCGAATGAACGGCGAGGACGCCGCCCGTCAGCTCCGCTTCATTGAGCCCGAGGACGTCGTAGAGTTCGCCTGTCTTCATGAGCTTTCAGTTTTGACACACGAAACTGGAAAAAAATAAACGGGCTTACTTTGGCGGCGCATTCCGCCGCCAAACGCCTCTTCGTCGCTGGCCGGGGACGCCGGCCTGAAGTTAGCCTGTTTAAGGGGCTAAGGATAAAATCTCGTCTTTTATTCTGAGTTTTTGCTTTTTAAGCGCGTGGACTTCCACCTCGTCTGGTCTTGGGCGGCTGTTTTGTTCTTCAAGTGCGGCTTCGAGAGCTTGATGTTTTGATTTTAGAGCGTCGATCCTCTCCACCAGACTCATGGCAATTCTCCCTAGTTGTGCAAATTCCTCAATGACCACATCATACCTCAAGCGAAGCAAAAAATCCAGAGGAAGGAAAGCATAACGCGTAAATTGGGCTATAGTGGCGACGCTATCAATCCATGGGCGTCACATGCCGGAACCGCCGGATTTGGATGAATTGGCGCGCAGCCGCCGGTCGTGTCCCCTGGCCCGGTGACTTGAGAAAACGGCTGGAAACCAACCCGGCGCGCGCCTATCTTAGAGAATAAACCGCTTGGATGAGGGGAACGCCCAATGGCCGGCATCGTCATCGTCAGCGCCGTGCGCACGCCCATCGGCGCCTTCAACGGAAGCCTGGCGAGCCACCCCGCCCATGAATTGGGAAGCGTCGTCATCGCCGAGGCCCTCAAGCGCGCCGGGGTGGACGGCGAGGACGTCTCCGACGTCATAATGGGCCAAGTGCTGACCGCCGGCTGCGGCCAGAACACGGCGCGCTTGGCCGCCATGGGCGCCGGGGTCCCGGCGGAGCGCACCGCGCTCACCATCAATCAGGTGTGCGGATCGGGCTTGCGGGCGGCGGCTTTCGGGGCTCAGGCCATTACATGCGGCGACGCCGACATCGTTGTCGCCGGCGGCCAGGAGAACATGAGTCTGTCGCCCCACTGCATCCACTTGCGCGGCGGCGTCGGGATGGGCAACGCCGAAATGACAGACACCATGATCGTCGACGGCCTGTGGGACGCCTTCAACGACTACCACATGGGCGTCACCGCTGAAAACGTCGCCGAGCAGTGGGAAATCAGCCGCGGGGAGCAGGACGCCTTCGCCTGCGAATCCCAAAAAAAAGCCGAGGCCGCCCAGCGCACCGGCCGTTTTAATGAAGAGATCGTCCCGGTCAGCGTAAAGACCCGCAAGGGCGAGGAGGCCTTCAAGGCGGACGAGCATCCCAAATACGGAACCACCGTGGAGGCGCTATCGAAGCTTCCCCCGGCCTTCGTCAAGGACGGCACGGTGACGGCGGGCAACGCCTCGGGCCTCAACGACGGCGCCGCCGCCGTCGTCCTGATGACCGCCGAGGCGGCGAAAGAGCGTGAGATCGAGCCCATGGCGCGCATCGCCTCATGGGCTTCCTGCGGCGTCGACCCGGCGCTCATGGGGAGCGGCCCCATCCCGGCCAGCCGCGCCGCCCTCGGCAAGGCCGGTTGGAAAACCGGCGACCTGGACCTGATCGAGATTAACGAAGCCTTCGCCGCCCAGGCGCTTGCCGTCAACCTGGAAATGGGCTGGCCCGAGGATTTGGTCAACGTCAACGGCGGGGCGACGTCAAAAAGGGCTTGGCGGCCATGTGCATCGGCGGCGGCATGGGCATCGCCCTCTGCGTCGAGCGCGGCCCCCTGCGTTGAGCGCGGCCCCCTGCGTTGAGCGCGGGTAAGACAAAAAAAAGGCGGAGCCCGAAGGCTCCGCTGATTGGCGTTACATATGATCCAAGGCCTGGACGATTTCCTCGGTCATTTTCTTGGCGTCGCTAAACAGCATCATGGTCTTTTCACTGAAGAACAGCTCGTTATGGACGCCGGCGTAGCCGGTGGCCATGGAGCGCTTGATAAACAGGGTGGTCGCCGCTTTCTCCAAGTCAAAGATCGGCATGCCGTAGATGGCGCTGGAGGGATCGGTCTTCGCCGCCGGGTTGGTGACGTCGTTGGCGCCGATCACGAAGGCCACGTCGGCGGTGGCGAATTCGTGGTTGATCGCCTCCAATTCAAAAACTTCATCATAGGGCACGTTGGCCTCGGCCAGCAGCACGTTCATGTGGCCGGGCATGCGTCCCGCCACCGGATGAATGGCGTAGGAAACATCAACGCCCTTTTCCTT
>CAJXGZ010000251.1 GCA_913053795.1 uncultured Rhodospirillales bacterium
ATGAACCAAAATTGCTCTGACGGAATGGGTCAATTTGGTCCGGAAATGCTCTAGAGCCTGCATTACCCCTTTCTTTCCAACACCGCCGCGAAAAATCCGTCGGTTCCCGTTGACGCCGGGCTTAGGCGTAAAAAAGAGCCGCCGCAGGGGCAGGCGCCGCCGATGGTTTCCTCCCACGCTTTTGGGGCGGGGATGATTGTGAAGCCGGTGTGGGTTTCCTGGAACCATTGGATTTGATCCTCGTTCTCGGCCGTCAGGATCGAGCAGGTGGCGTAGACCAGCCTGCCGCCCGCCTTGACCAGCCGTGACGCTTTGCTGAGGATTTGACGCTGGCTGGCGATGACGTTTCTCATTTCGCCCATGTTCAGCCGCCATTTGGCGGTGACGTCGCGCCGCCAGGCGCCCGAGCCGGTGCACGGGGCGTCGGCCAGCACGCGGTCGAAGCGCTCCCGGTTTTGCGCGAGCCAGGGGTCGTCGTCCGGGGCGAAGACGTGGCGCTCGATTTGGCCGGCGCCGGCGCGAACCAGGCGTTTTTTCATGGCCGCCATTCTTCGCTCGGATACATCAGAGGCGGCCAACTCGCCGCTGGCTTTCTTGCCGCAGGCGCTGCCCTTCATGGCGGCGGCCAGGGCCAAGGTCTTGCCGCCGGCGCCGGCGCACAAGTCCAACACCGCCATGCCCGGTTCGGCGCCGGTGAGCAGGGCGATCAATTGCGATCCTTCGTCCTGAACCTCGATCAGCCCGCCCCTAAAGGCGGCCGTGGAGTCCAGGCGCACGCGGCCCGAAATCCTCAAGCCCTGGGGCGAAAGCCTGGTCGGCGCGGCGTCAACGCCTTCATCGGCCAGCGCTTGCGCCGCCTCTCGCCGGGAGCCTTTAAGGGCGTTGACGCGCACATCCAAGGGCGCCGGTTCATTCAACGCCGCCATCTCGCCGTCCAGGGAGCCGCCGAAGGCCTGGCGCAAACGTCCGTCCAGCCATTCAGGATACTCAAAGGCCGTCCAGGACGGCATGGACGGGCGCTCCAGCGGCGGCTCAAGGCGGGCCAGGGCTTGCTCCCCGGCGTTCAAGGGCGCAGGGCAGTGGCGTTCGCCCGTGAAGAAGGCGGCTTCGATGCCGGGCGCCGGGGTTTCTTCACCCAGGTTTTCATGGCAGAGCGCGAGGTAAGCGATAAGGCGCGCCCGCGGGCTCGGCCCATGGCCGGCCTCGCGGATACGCCAGTCAAGGCGGGCGCGCCTTCTCAGCAGGTTGTAAACTTGACCGATCACGGCCCGCCGGTCCTTGGCGCCGGCGTAGCGGCGTTTGCGGAAATAGCCGGCGATAACGCCGTCGGCGGGGACCGGCGCCGCCTCGATTTTTTCGCACAACGCGATGGCCGCTTGAATGCGCGCGCCTGGGGTCATTTAAGAAAGATCATTCCTCGATGCGGTAGTTGGGCGCCTCGCGGGTGATCTTGACGTCATGGACATGGCTCTCGCGAAGGCCGGCCCCGGTGATGCGGCGGAATTCGCAGTTCTTGCGCATCTCGGCGATTGACGGGTTGCCGGTGTAGCCCATGGAGGCGCGAAGTCCGCCCACAAGCTGATGGATGACGTTGGCCACCGGCCCCTTGTAGGGGACATGGCCTTCGACCCCCTCGGGCACCAGCTTGAGGTTGTCCGAGACTTCCTGCTGGAAGTAGCGGTCGGCCGAGCCCCGGGCCATGGACGCCAGCGAGCCCATGCCGCTATAGGACTTATAAGAGCGCCCCTGATACAGGAACACCTCGCCGGGGCTCTCATCGGTGCCCGCGAACAGCGAGCCGATCATGATGGCGTCGGCGCCGGCGGCGATGGCCTTGGCGATGTCGCCAGAATACTTGACGCCGCCGTCGGCGATCAGCGGCACACCGCTTTTCTTGCACGCCTGCGCCGCCTCCATGATCGCCGAAAGTTGCGGCATGCCGACGCCGGCGATCATGCGCGTGGTGCAGATGGAGCCGGGCCCGATGCCCACCTTGACGGCGTCGGCCCCGGCCTCCGCCGCGGCGTTGACCAGCTTGAGGGCCAGGTCCAAGTCGCCGTTATGGTTGACGCCCGCTTCGGCGATGATCAAGGTTCCGCTCAAGACACGAGCGCCGGGCTTGACGGGATGTTGATCAGGCGCGCGAAAATATCCTCGGCCGTATCCAGGTTCATGCGCGCACAATCCTTGTGCATGTCAAGCATGTGCATGGGCGTCCAGGCGGGGCGGGCCATGAAGCCTTGCTCGTTTGCGGCCTTCAGCGCCGCGTCCCTATGTTGCGCGCATTCGCGCTCAAGCAGCAAAACGTTGAGCCAGTAATTGCTGCGGCGGTCTTCGGGCTCTTCAAAAAAACGCACGCCCTCAACGCCGGCGAAGGCGTCCTTGTAACGCATGGCCAGGCGCCGCTTGCGCGTCAAAAAATCCTCCAGCCGCTCCATCTGGGCCAGCCCTAAGGCGGCGTTGATGTTGGGCAGCCGGTAGTTGAACCCGACTTGATCGTGCTCGAACATCCAGGGGTGGGGTTTTTTGGCGGTGGTGGTGAGGTGGCGCGCCTTTTCGGCCAGTTCCGCGCCGCCTGTGAGGATGGCGCCGCCGCCGCCGGAGGTGACGATCTTGTTGCCGTTGAAGCTTAACGCCGACAAAACCCCGTCCAGCCCTGTGTGCCGTCCTTTGTAAAAAGAGCCCAGCGACTCGGCGGCGTCCTCGATCAGGGGCAGCTTGTAATGGCGGCACGTCTCGGCCAGGCGATCCAGGTCCGCCGCATGGCCGAAGGCGTGCATGCAGACAACGGCGGCGATTCTGTTGCCTGAGCGCCGGTTAAAGCAATTTCCCTTGGTGATATGGCCGATGTCCTCCAGGTGGTTGGCCAGCTTGGCCGGGTCCAGGCCCAGGGTGTCTTCGTCGCTGTCGGCGAAGTGGGGGGTCGCGCCGCAATAGGCGACGGCGTTGGCGGTGGCGACGAAGGTGAGCGACGGAATGATGACCTCGTCCCCGGGCCTTGTCCCGGCCAGCAAAAGACAGGCGTGCAGGGCCGCCGTTCCGTTGACGCAGGCGATGGCGTGGTTGGCGCCGGTGTATTGGGCCAGGGCGTCTTCGAAGCGCTCAACGAAGGGACCCGCGGTGGACACCCAGCCCGACCGAAGGCATTCATCCACGCGCGCTTTCTCGGCGCCGCCGATTTCCGGCTCATGAAGGGCGGCGCCGCCCGGGATCGTCTGGGCCAGAACGCCGGCGATGGTATGGGCTCTGAAGGTCACACCATGTAGTCCGAATCGGACCTTATTTTGTCCATGCGGGCGCCCCACCAGTCGATGACGCAGGCCAAGCCCTCCTCCAAGGAAACCGAAGGCGTCCAGCCGCAGGCTTGGTAGAGCTTGCTCGAATCGGCCATCAGCGCCATCACTTCGCCATCGCGACGCCGAAACGGAAAAACCGATACAGCAAAATGCACATCTACTGCAGGAAATCCCGTCGGCACGTCTGTTTGAAGAATGCCTGAAGTTATTTCTGGGTGGCTATGCGCTACAGACCTTTGAACAATTACGACACTATGATCTGTTTGCTCATCTGTTTCCGCAAACCGAAGAAGTCCTGTCCAGACAGGAAGGCGGTTTCCCTCATACATTAC
>CAJXGZ010000252.1 GCA_913053795.1 uncultured Rhodospirillales bacterium
ACGTTCGGACAGTGGGCGCGCAAAAGATCGGCGAAACTGCGCTGGTCGAAATAGGCCACCATATGAGCGTCGCCGTTGACCGCGGACGCGCCCAGCGCCGCGGCAAGGGTTTTGCGGTAAAGCGGCCATTCAGCCGGGTTGCCAGCATAAAGAACGCGCGGGGGCATGGAAACTCCTGTCAGCGAGGTCGATGGACATGGGCGCTTTGCACCAGGCCAAATCCGATCAGTAACACCAGCATCGCGGTGCCACCATAAGACACCAGCGGCAGCGGCACCCCGACCACCGGCGCCAGCCCCATCACCTCGGTCATGCACGCCGGCTCGCCGTGGGAATTGGGCCTGTCCGAGACCCATCAGACGCTGGTGCTGCATCGGCTGAGGGGACGCATCGCGGTGCAGACGGACGGCGGAATCAGGACCGGGCGCGATGTCGTGATCGCCGGCCTGCTGGGCGCCGACGAAGTGGGCTTCGCCACCATCGCCCTTATCGTCCAAGGCTGCGTGATGATGCGCAAGTGCCACCTCAACACCTGTCCGGTGGGCGTCGCCACCCAGGACCGCGAGCTGCGCCGGCGCTTCACCGGCAAGCCTGAGCACGTGGTCAACTATTTCACCTTCGTCGCCATGGAGGTTCGCGAGCTGATGGCCAAGCTGGGCTTTAGGACCTTCAACGAAATGATCGGGCGCACCGACAAGTTGAACGTCAAAAAGGCCGTCAATCATTGGAAGGCCTCGGGCCTTGATCTTACGCCCGTGCTGCACCGCCCCAAGGTCCCCAAGAACGTGGCCACCTACAACTGCGAGTCCCAGGACCACGGCCTGGACAAGGCGCTGGACAACAAGCTCATCGAACTGGCCAAGCAGGCCATCGAGAATAAAACGCCGGTGAAGATCGAATTGGCGGTGCGCAACACCAACCGCACCGTCGGCGCCATGTTGTCGGGCCAAGTGGTTTTGCGCCACGGCGACAAGGGCTTGGCCGAGGACACCATCTACATCAAGAGCAAGGGCGCCGGCGGCCAGAGCTTCGGCGCTTTCCTCGCCCGCGGCGTCTCCATCGAACTGGAAGGCGACGCCAACGACTATGTGGGCAAGGGACTGAGCGGCGGGCGCATCGTTATCTACCCGCCCAAGGAAAGTCCCTTCAAGGCGGAAGAGAACATCATCATCGGCAACACGGTGCTTTACGGCGCCACCAGCGGCGAATGTTATTTCAGGGGCGTCGCCGGGGAACGCTTCGCCGTGCGCAATTCCGGCGCCGCCGCCGTCATCGAAGGCGTCGGCGATCACGGATGTGAATACATGACCGGCGGTTGCGTCGTCGTGCTGGGAGGGACCGGCCGCAACTTCGCCGCCGGCATGAGCGGCGGCGTCGCCTATGTTCTGGATGAAAACCGGGATTTCTACATTCGCTGCAACACCTCCATGATTCTGCTGGAGAGCGTCTCCAGGGACAGCGGCTCCGCCGATATGAGCGACGAAGAGATCTTCAAGGACATGCTGAGCCATGACGAAACCCGCCTCAAGTGGCTGATCGAAAAGCACATGCGCTACACCAACAGCGACCGCGCCCGCGAAATCCTGGACAACTGGGAGCGGTATTTCCCCATGTTCGTCAAGATCATGCCGATGGATTTCCAGCGCGCCCTGCAGAAAACCCAGATACGGGGCGCCAAGCTCCAGGGGCGCACCGGCGAAAGCCCCAGGGAAGGCTAAGGGAAGGCTAAGGGAATATGGCTAAAGCGACAGGATTCATGGAATTCATGCGTCAGGACCGCGGCTACGACGCCGTCGGCGACCGCATCCAGCACTTCGCCGAGTTCACCCACCCCCTGGGACATGACGAACTCCGCAAGCAGGGCGCACGCTGCATGGATTGCGGCGTTCCCTTCTGCCATCAAGGGTGCCCGGTAAACAACATCATCCCCGATTGGAACAATCTGGTCCATGAGGACAAGTGGCGCGAGGCGGCGGAGGTTCTGCACTCCACCAACAACTTCCCGGAATTCACCGGCCGCGTCTGCCCGGCGCCTTGCGAGGCGTCATGCACCCTCAACATCCGGGACGAACCGGTGACCATCAAAACCATCGAATGCGCCATCGTCGACAAGGCCTGGAAAGAAGGCTGGATAAAGCCCAGGGTTCCTGCCTTGCGCACGGGCAAAAACGTGGTGATCGTCGGCTCCGGCCCGGCCGGGCTGGCCTGCGCCCAACAGCTCGCCCGCGCCGGCCACAAGGTGTCGGTGTATGAGAAAGCCACCCGCATCGGCGGCCTGCTGCGCTACGGAATTCCAGACTTCAAGCTGAGCAAGCACCTCATAGACCGGCGTATGGCGCAAATGAAGGCGGAAGGCGTGGAGTTCGTCACCGGCGTTCACATCGGCGTCCACCTTCCCGCCAAACAGCTTAGGGATGAATTCGACGCCATCGTGCTGGCTTGCGGCTCCGAGGCTCCCCGCGATCTGGCCGCGCCCGGCCGCGATCTGAAGGGCGTCCATTTCGCGCTGGACTTCCTGTTCCAGCAGAATCACCGCATCGCCGGCGACGTCATCCCCAAGGACCAGGAGATCACCGCCACCGACAAGCATGTGGTGGTGATCGGCGGCGGCGACACCGGGTCCGATTGCGTCGGCACCGCCATCCGCCAGGACGCGCGCTCGGTGACTCAGATCGAAATCATGCCCAAGCCGCCGGCCCGGGAGGACAAAGAGCTGACATGGCCCAATTGGCCCATGAAGCTGCGCACCACCACCTCCCACGATGAAGGCTGTGTGCGTGACTGGAGCGTGCTCACCAAGTCGTTCTCGGGCGAAAACGGCGAGGTTAAGACCCTTCACGCCGCCCGCGTCCAATGGCAAGCGGACGAACAGGGGCGCATGACCATGAAGGAAACGCCGAACAGCGACTTCAACCTCAAGGCCGGCCTGGTGCTTTTGGGAATGGGCTTTGTCCACCCGGTGCTGGATGGCCTGCTCGAACAACTCGGCGTCGATCTGGATGTGCGCAACAACGTCAAGGCCGGCGCTGATTCTTACCAAACCTCGCTCGCCAAGGTTTTCGCCGCCGGCGACGCGCGCCGCGGCCAGTCCCTGGTGGTGTGGGCCATCCAAGAGGGCCGCCAAAGCGCCCGCGCCGTCGATGAGTTCCTGATGGGCTCAACCAACCTGCCGCGTTAGTTAATCCTCCAGCTCTTATTTGTTATTTGGTTATTTGGGGTCAGGTCTTGAATGTTGAATTTTTCAAGAAAGAAAATTCAACATTCAAGACCTGACCCCAAATACGCTCGTTAGTTAATCCTCCAGCTCCCTCAGCACGCGCAGGCCGATGCCGTAACTGTAGGCATCGGCGGGAAATTTCGCGCGATAGGCGGAACGGACGTTGGTGGCGATGTAATACCACGAACCGCTCTTGTTGACCCGGTAGCGGCAATCGCCGTCGAGGCGCGCCGAGCCGTCCGTGGGCGCGCCTTCGTGGTTCGGGGTCCAGCAGTCCTCGACCCATTCCCAGACATTTCCATGCATGTCGTAAAGGCCGAAGGGATTGGGTTTGAAGGAGCCCACCGGAAAAGTCTCCTTGCTGATGTCCGGGGCGCAGGTTCGGCAATTGGCGTTGTCGTCTCCCACC
>CAJXGZ010000253.1 GCA_913053795.1 uncultured Rhodospirillales bacterium
GCATGTTGTCCGGGGCTACGGAGAAGGCGGCCAACATGCTCGCCATGATTTCCAACGCCATAAAACACCAAGCCGACGGTTTGTCGGCAACGTCCGAGCAGGCGGTCGATCATATCGGCGCCGTGGGCGGCTCCCTGAAGGAGCGCACAATGGAACTCAGAGAAATCGCGGATGAGACCGCCAGCCGGATGACAAAAGCCGGCGACGCCATCCAGGGCCGCACCAAGGAGATTTCAAGCGCCACCAACCAGGCGTCCGGCGAAATAAAGGACGTTATCGAAAACCTTCAGGAAAGCAGCCGCGAGCTGAACAAATCCACCCAGGCCGCCACCACCCACATCATGGCGTCCAGCGAAACGCTGCGCCAGCAGGCCACCAACGCCACCAACGCCAGCGATAAGGTCGCCAATAAACTGAGCGGACTCGCCGGCGCCCTGCGCCGCAACACCGGCGACCTCAACGATTCAATAGATTCGGCGGAAGAGCGCCTTGAAAACGTCAACGATATTCTTCAACAGCGCACAAGCGATCTCGGCCAATCGGCGGAAGAGGCGATGTCGCACCTCACGGCCTTCGGCGACACGCTTCACAAACAGACGGCGGGGATGAATGTCGCCTCCGGCGCGGCGGCCGAACAGTTGGGAAAGGTGAGCGAGGATCTTCACCAACGCTCCCATGAAATGGCGACCTCCGTCGAACGGGCGGCCAAGCTGATGAATCTGATGACCACCACCTTGGGCAGCTATTCCAGGGACATCACCGCGAAATCGGAGCGCGCGGCCAGCGATGTGGATACGGTAAGCGGCGTCCTCAAGGAGCGCACATGCGAGCTTGACGCCGCCTCCAAGCTGTCCGTGTCCCGCCTCCAGGACGTTGGCGACGGCCTGCGCCAGCGCACCAAGGAGCTTAACGACGCTTCGCTGGAGGCGGCGGTTCAAGTGAACGGCGCCGCCGAGGCTCTGGAAGTCAAATCCCAACAATTAACCGCCGTCACCGATGACGCGGCGACCCGCCTCAACCGGATCGGCGCCTCGCTGGCGCGCTTTACGGAAGAGGCGTCGGCATCCGCCGACAACAGCGCCGACAAGCTGTGCAAGGTCGGCGGCATCCTGCGCGGACAGACCCGCGAGACGATGATAAAGGTCATGGGAATATCCACCGCCATGGAAAACGCCCACGCCGCCTTCAGCCAGCAATTAAGGGACATGACGACCGCTTTCGCCACGTCACAGAATAAGGCCGAGGCCTTCGGCGAGGTCCTTGTCAAGCGGGCCACGGAAATGAAGGTGGCGTCCGATTTGGCCCTCAACAAAACCAGCGAGTGGGACAAATCCATCCAGGAACACGCCAAGGAGCTGGGCAGCGTTTCCGACAGGATGACCAAGCAGGCGGGTCATATCGCCAAGTCCGCCATGTGCCAAACCAGGGACATCAAACTCGCCTCCAAGGAGGCCGCCAGGCTGGTGAATGACCTCAAGGAACACACCGGCCAGGCCAAAGTCCAGGACTTCATGCGCACCGCCTCGTTCATCACCGAAAAACTGCAATCACTGGCCGTGGACATGAACCGGGTCATGGATGTTTCCATCACCGACGACGACTGGCGGCGCTTCACGAAGGGCGAGAAGGGAGTCTTCGTGCGCAAGATGCTCGGCTTCAAGGAAAAGCCCAAGCTCGCCATCATCAAGAACAAATACCAGGACGACAGCCAGTTCAGGGACTACGTCAACAATTACCTCATCCAGTTCGAAAGAATGCTCGACGAGGCCAAGAAGCGCGACATCCAGGGTGCGCTGTGCGGAACCTTCCTGACCTCGGACATGGGCAAGCTCTATATGATCCTGTCCCAGGCCCTGGGCCACAATATCTGGCCGGGCGGCTAGAGCGCTTTCCCTTATCTGCCCTTATAAGCCGCCACCCCCTGGCCGGGAATCCACAGGCCCTTGGGCGGCTCTCCCGTCTGGTGGAAGATGTCGATGGGGATGCCGCCGCGAGGATTCCAATAGCCGCCGATGCGCAACCATTTGGGCTTAGCCGCGGCGACCATCTTGTTGGCGATGGCCAGCGTGCAATCCTCGTGAAAGGCGCCGTGGTTGCGAAACGACGAAAGGAACAGCTTCAACGACTTGCTCTCGACGATCAGGGCGTCCGGGACGTAATCGATGACGAAATGGGCGAAGTCGGGCTGGCCGGTGACCGGGCACAGGCTGGTGAACTCAGGGCAGGAAAAGCGCACCAGATAATCCGTCTTAGGATGCGGATCTGGGACGCACTCCAGCACCGCCGCGCCGGGCGAAGCCGGAATTTCCGTCTTTTCCCCCAGTTGGCTGATTATCAAGGCTCCTCCCTATCGTCCTTGGCCTGCTCTTTTGCGAAGTCGCGGGCGAAGGCGGCGAAGGCGCCCGCCCCGATGGCGGCGCGCATCTCCCTCATCAGGTCCTGATAGTAATGCAGATTATGCCATGTCAACAGCATGGAGCCCAATATCTCGCCGGATTTCTCCAAGTGGTGCAGATAGGCGCGGCCATGGCCCAAGCAGGCCGGACACGAACACTGCGCGTCCAGGGGCCTCGGGTCGGCGGCGTGCCGGGCGTTGCGAAGGTTGAGCGGGCCGCGCCGGGTGAAGACCTGGCTGGTGCGTCCCGAGCGGGTGGGAATGACGCAATCGAACATATCGACGCCCCGGGCGACGGCGGCCACCAGGTCGTCGGGCTTGCCCACCCCCATCAGATAGCGGGGCTTGTCTTGGGGCAGGACATGAGTGCTGGCGTCCAACATCTCGAGCATGACGCCGCGCCCCTCGCCCACCGCCAGGCCGCCGACGGCGTAGCCGTCGAATTCCATGCCCTGAAGGATTTCCGCCGAGCGGCGGCGCAGGTCCGCGTACATGCCGCCCTGAACAATGCCGAAGACGCCGTAGCCGGGACGCGCCTTAAAGGCCTCCTTGGAGCGCTCCGCCCAGCGCATGGATAATTCCATTGAGTCCTTCGCCTGCTTCTCGGTGGCCGGAAAGGGCGTGCATTCGTCCAACGCCATGGAGACGTCCGAGTCCAGCATGCGCTGGATGCCGATGGCCCGCTCGGGCGTCAACTCATGGCTGGAGCCGTCGATGTGGGACTGAAAGACCACCCCTTTCTCGCTCATCTTGCAAAGCTTGGCCAGGCTCATCACCTGGAAGCCGCCGCTATCGGTAAGGATCGGCCCCGGCCAGTTCATGAACTCATGCAAGCCGCCCAGCCGCTCCACCGCCTCGGCGCCGGGACGCAGCATCAAGTGATAGGTGTTGGAGAGGATCATCTGGGCCCCGGTCGCCGCCACCGCCTCGGGCGTCATCGCTTTGACCGTGGCGGCGGTCCCCACCGGCATGAAGGCCGGGGTGTCGATGTCCCCATGGGCCGTCGACAGCCGCCCCAGCCGGGCGCCGCCGTCGGTGGCGAGAAGTGTGAACTTAAGGCTACAGGTCACGCCAAGCCTTCTCATCCTCGAGGCTCAGCCATTCGCCGAACATCCCCGCGACGGCTTGCGGGCGGCCGGGAGAAAGTCTGCGCATAACAATCCTATCTCCTTCGCCACCCAAGACGACAAAGTCCCCCGCCACCAAATGCAACCGCTTACGCAGTCCATT
>CAJXGZ010000254.1 GCA_913053795.1 uncultured Rhodospirillales bacterium
ATGAACCAAAATTGCTCTGACGGAATGGGTCAATTTGGTCCGGAAATGCTCTAGTCGGCTAGGAGCGCGGGCCCTCCTTTAACTTTAGCGCTACAACGGAATGTTCCCGTGTTTTCGCCACGGGTTCTCAAGTTTTTTATTCTTCAGCATCTTGAGGGCGCGGCAGAGTCGGGCGCGGGTGTGGCGGGGCTGGATGATGTCGTCGATGAAGCCCAGTTTGGCGGCGATAAAGGGGTTGGCGAAGGCGCCGGCGGATGCTGGCCGGGCGGACAAGCGCATGTTCAGAACTTGATCGAAAATCCGGCACGCCAGCATGACATCCGCACGCTTTCCCGCCGCATCGATGAAATACCCCCGCAACGTTTTGAGGGCGAAATCAAACAACAGGACCGTGGTGACACCGGCGGCAAGGACATAGAGTGTCTCGAAGGCGTTGTTGGGAATGACCCGGTCGTAAACCATCATGATGAACAGAGGGGTGACCAGGGCGAACAGATTGATCATCACCGCCGCCGCGGCGACCTGTGCGTAACTCCACTTGTTGCGCCAGATCGTCCCCCAGAACCACGCCGTCGGCCGGGGAGCATCTTCTTCATTTTTGTGCAGGTCGACGTCGAATTCCGGGCGCAGGAAAATGGCGTAACCCGTGTAATGTTTTTCCAGGTCGGCTAATTTTGCTTTACCGACACTGCCGTTGGCCTCGGGCATCATGATGAGGGCCTCGTCCTTGGACGGGAGGCGGACCAAAACGCAGGCGTTCCCTCCCTCCAACATCAAAACCGCCGGCAGTACGAACTTGGGGATGCGCGAAAGACGCCGCTTCATCAGCCGCGCGTTGAAACCGGCGCGCTCGGCGGCCCGCAGGAACAGGGCCGGGGTCAGGCGCGCGCCTACATTCGGAAGGCCCGCTTTCAGGACTTCACCAGAGCGGGGCCGGCCGTGGTGGCTAGTTAGGAACTCCAGGCACTCAAGCAGGGGGTCCTCAGTGGCGGGTTTCACGTCGAATTGGACTTTAGGCGCATCGGTCTCTGTCGCCGATTGCTCCGGGGCGGATTGCTCCTGTTGACCCTCGACCGATTTTTCAATGGAATGAGCCCAATTCAAGACGCTCGTTTGGGCTTGATCAAGCCGCAAGAGAAGACCGCGGACGCACGTTAAGAGAAGACCGCGGACGCGGGGATAAGCCAATGCTACGAGACGCTCGTACAGTGAACGCCCCCTGGCGGCAAACACGCCTGCCTTGTCGGCAACACCTGCCTTGGCGTTAAGCACGCCTGCCTTGGCGTTGAGCACACCTGCCTTGGCGGCAAGCACGCCTGCCTTGGCGGCGTGCACGCCTGTGAATTTGTTTTTCGAACTCATCCGACCTCTTTCCTCTTTAAGACCAGGATCTTAGCCGATGATGGACCAACATGCGTTCTTATCCCCGCCTCGGGGCGGGAGGTGGCGCTCGAGGTGTTTTTCTCGCGCCCATGCACCCACACCGGCGTGGACATGACCAGTTTCATAAGTTGGGCTTGCCGGTTCGTGTTGGTCTTGTCGAAGACCGCCTTTAGGTATTGCCGCGCCGTGTTTTTGGTGATCCCCAACTCACGGGACGCTTCCTCAAGGGATCGGTTGCCGATCAGCTTCTCAAGAAGCCGAGCCTCGAAGGGGAGAAGGTCGAACAACCGCTGCAACGACTCCGCCGGGACCTCCACTTGGTATTCCGGGTCGGTGATGAACATGACCGCAATGGGATCGTCCATCAAACGCCCCTCTTCCTTGTTTTCAATATCCCACAGCGTGTCGATCAACACCAAATATGAGCGGGCGCCGGAACGCCGGGTCACAACCATTGTCTCGCTCGGCAGGACTTCACCTCTCCGAGCGCTATGAATGAGCTTTCGGATGACCTTCCGAATCGTTTCGCGCTCTTCTGGATGGCTGACGGAGATGACATCGTCGCAATAGATGAGGCCGTCGTTATTTTCGGCAAACTCCCTTGCTGTCCGGTTGATGAACGTGACTTGGCAGTTCTCATCAACCAGGACAATTCCTATCGGGAGATAATTCAGCGCCTCGAAAGTCCTGTGTTTCGTTATTATGCTCTGCCGGTGAAGTCCGATTGCCCGTTTGATGTGAGGAACGATTTTTTTGAACAGGTCGCAATCGCTCTCGTCAAAAGCCCTTGACGCCGAGTCTCTTGTTATAACAATTGTCGTTCCCGCGTCGGCTCGTTCGGGCGTATGAACAGCCAGCACATATTCGGCTCCATTGGCGCGAAGCATGTCTTGCAAGGGGCACGAATCGAGCAATTCATTGGGGCGGGGGCCAATCCGGCAAAATCTTGGCTCTTCCGGATACTCATGAATGCATAGGGCTTGAGGATTATTCATCGCCAATTCGGCGCAGAGTGTGAGTAACGCCTCGTCATGTTTCAGGCCGTATTCGGCGCTGAAAGTCTGCCCGCCTGCTCCATAGTCGTAGTGGAGCAATTGGGCGCTCCTACCATCAAAAAAGCGGGTAAGGCGTTCCAGGAACGCCCTGCATTTAGTCATGTCCGATGTGGCGTCATAAAGATAGGCTATGACGTCCAACAAAGACGCCTCGTTCTTCACTTTCCCCCCCCCAGCAGAGTTGTGCATTGGCGCGCCTTTATCGTCAACAGCCGTTTTTTTAGCCTCAATGTTAAGCGCAGTTCATCATCATCGCGTTTGGGTAGACAAGTCAACGGCGCCACATACAGCAAAACACGAAAAACACCATCTCTTTTTATCGTGGGTAGTCCTATCGGTCAATGCGCCTAAGGAATTTATAGCCATCGGGGCGAGCGCCATCTAACCGGCGGCGCGCCTTGTGCTTTCCTATATCGATTTGTTTTTCGGTGAAAGGCGGGGATGTCCGGTCCGGCGCCTCCGAAGTCAACAGCCATAGCCCGAAAACCGCGAGAACCCTGCGGTTTCGGTTGGCGGTCTCGGCAATGGAGAAACTACCCATCGGGGGCAGTGCGGCGGGCCATACGGTGGGCATGGTATTGCTAAATCCAAGGAAATTATGGCATTCTTTGCCAAATTATGCCATAATAACCAAAACTGGAGGCGCCTATGGCGACCATGAATGTTTCTCTGCCCGATCCCATGCGGGAATGGGTGGAAACCCAGATCAAGGGCGGCGAGTACGCCAACGCCAGCGACTATATTCGTGATCTCATCCGTCACGATCAGCGCCGCCTTCATGATTTAACGGCGGCTATTACCGAGGGCATGGAGAGCGGGCGCAGCCCGCGCAAGGCGGAGGACGTCATGAAGGCAGCCAAGGCCCGGCTGCAACGCCGCAAACCCAACGCATGAGAGTCGTCATCGATTGTAATGCCGTCGTTTCGGCGGCGCCGTTTTGATAGCGGGGAATACGAGGGATTTCACCGAACCAAAATACGGGCCGGTCGAAGTTCTTTCCCCGCGCGCTTTCCTGGACAGGATAAAGTAGCCGTCATCTCTTCATATGCCTGTCTATCAACACCGGCAATCGCCTCTCCCAGCTTTGATCTCGCGTTTTACATCCAGGCGTTTCTTGAGCCGCACTTGCGGAACCATGATGAACATGACCACCGTGGCCATGCCCTGTTTCATGCGCCCGG
>CAJXGZ010000255.1 GCA_913053795.1 uncultured Rhodospirillales bacterium
GCGGTGACGGTTGATGATGTGCTTGACGATGGCCAGGCCGAGGCCGGTTCCTCCCATGGTGCGCGAACGCCCCTTATCGACGCGGTAGAAGCGCTCGGTCAGGCGATCCAGGTGTTCAGGCCCGATTCCGTCCCCCTGGTTGACGACCGACGCCGCCACGCCCGCTTCTCCGGTTCCGGGGATTTCGCCGACAGCCTTAAGGGCGACCAGGATCGGGGCGCCCTCGTAGCCGTAGTTGATGGCGTTGTCCAGCAGGTTCCGGAAGACCTGCGTGAGTTCGTCGCCGTCGCCGTTGACTTCGGGCAGTTTCGGCGGGCATTTGATGTTGATCTTCATGCCGCGCTTGTTGGCTCTGATCGAGAGCGCGGCGCCCACTTGCTTGAGAATCCGGCGTAAATCGACTTTCCCTTCGGGCAGGATGTGCTCTTCCGTCTCCAGCTTTGACAGCGCCAGGAGATCGTTAATCAAGTGCGTCATCCGCATCGCTTCGGTCTCCATGATCGAGAGGAATCGCTCCTGGGCTTCCAGGTCATCCCTGGCCGGTCCGCGCAGGGTCTCGATGAAACTGACCAGAGAGGACAAGGGCGAGCGCAGTTCATGGCTGACGTTGGAGATAAAGTCGGCGCGCATTTGGTCGGCTTTTTTGGCCAGGGTTATGTCGTGCAAAACCAGCATCGCCCAGGACGCTTTTTCGCTGGCGCGCGGCTGTAGCTCCCAAACGCTCATTTCATAGCTGCGGGAAACGGGGGATGGGATGGCGATCTCGTCGCGCATGGCCTGTTCGCCGGCAAGGACGCTGTCAACCGCCTTGATGATCCCGGGCGCCTTCAGCGACTTCGCCAAATTTTGGCCCAGCGCCTTTTCGCCCAGGAGGTTGCGCGCCGCCAGGTTGGCGTCCACCACCTGGCGCTTTTCGTCGAGCAGGATCACCGGATCGGCCAAGCCGTCCATGATGTTGGCCTCGAAGGCGAGACGCCCCGCCTTTCTGCGTGATTTTGTTTTCGCCATTTTCTCGCCAATGAGCAGGAAAGGAAGTTATACTTCCCGAGCTACCCGCCGGTGTCCAGTTTTCACCGCATATGTCACAAAAAATTCATAATCCGATAATCATGAACATAAACATCCGTAACGAAGCGCATTGTATTTGGGAGGCCAACGCCTTGTTGGGCGAAGGACCGGTGTGGTGCGCCGATAGCGGCGTCCTCTATTGGATCGACATCAAGGGCCGCGCCGTCCACCGCTGCCGCGCCGATGGCGGGGAGCGCCAAACCATCGAGGTCCCAGAAGAGATCGGCTGTCTGGCTATCTGCGAGAAAGGCGGGATCGTCGCCGCCTTGCGTTCGGGGATCGCCTTCCTCGATTTGAACGGCGGCCCCGCCGAGATGATCGTCAACCCCGAGGCTCATATGCCCGCCAACCGCTTCAACGACGGCAAGTGCGACCGCAGGGGGCGGTTGTGGGTGGGAACCATGGACGATGCGGGGGAAAAGCCCACGGGCGCCCTTTACCGGCTGACGTTTGATCTGAAAATCCACAAGGTTCTTTCCGGCGTCGCCATCGCCAACGGCCTGGGGTGGAGTCCCGACGACAAGACCATGTACTTCACCGATTCCGTCCATAGAACCATCTTCGCCTTCGACTACGACATTGAGGCGGGGCAAGCGGAAAACCGGCGCATCTTCGCCCAAGTCCCCGGGGACCAGGGTTCTCCCGACGGCTTGACCGTCGATCGGGAGGGCTATGTTTGGAGCGCCCATTGGGACGGCTGGCGCGTCACCCGCTACGATCCTTCGGGCGGCGTCGACCGGGTGATCGCCATGCCGGTCCCGCGCCCCACCAGCTGCATGTTCGGCGGCGACGGCCTGGACCGGCTTTTCGTCACCTCGGCCTCCATTGACCTGACCCGGGATCAACTGGCCAAGGCCCCCCTGTCCGGCGGCTTGTTCGTGATTGCGCCCGGCGTGGCGGGGCTTCCCGAACCCCGGTTCGCGGGGCGGCGCCCATGAGTCATAAGAGCCTTAAGAATGGGCAAACTCATATCGGAGTCATCGGTCTTGGCGTCATGGGGCGGGGCTTGGCCGAAAACTTCAGCCGCCACGGCTGCAATGTGGCCGCTTTCGAGCCTTTGAGGGCCACCGGGGGGGGCGCCAACGAGGACTGCCAAACCCTCATGGAGCTGGTCGAGCGCCTGCCGAGCCCGCGCGTCATCCTGCTCATGGTCACCGCCGGGGAGCCGGTGGACCGGCTGCTGGAAGCCTTGGAGCCGCTGCTGGCGGAGGGCGACCTGGTGATCGACGGCGGAAACTCCCACTTCCGGGACTCAATGCGCCGCGCCGAGAGCCTTAAGAAGCAAGGACTAAGCTTCATGGACGCCGGAATCTCCGGCGGCGCGGCGGGGGCGCGCGACGGCGTCTCGTTGATGGCGGGGGGGACGGAGGACGCTTTCAAGCGGGCCGAGCCCTTGTTCAAGAACATAGCCGCTAAAGGGGATGGCGAGGGGGACGGCGAGGCGGACGGCGCCCTCTGCTATGGCCATATGGGACCCGCCGGGGCCGGCCATTTCGTCAAGATGGTCCACAACGGAATTGAATACGCCCTTATGCAGGCCATATCCGAGGCCGCTTATCTGCTTGAGCGCCTCGGCGGGCTGTCCCACGCCGAAATGGGCGGTCTTTTCTCCACATGGAGCCGCGGCGATCTGTCCTCCTATCTGGTTGAGATCACCGCCAAAATTCTCAAAACCCTGGATACGGAAACAAACCGTCCCTTGCTGGAGGTGATCGGCGATAAAGCCGACCAGAAGGGCACCGGGCAATGGGCGGCGGCGGCGGCCTTGGATCTGGGCGTTCCGGCCCCCACCATCGCCGAGGCGGTGTTCGCCAGAAGCCTGTCGGCCCGCGAGCGCCAACCATCCGAACGCTCCGCCGCGCCCAAGGACTTGCCGCCCGAGGACGTGGAGAAAGCCCTGCTGGCCGCCATGAACGCTTCTTTCGACCAGGGCTTCCAAATCCTTGACGCCGCCGCCCGCGCCTATGACTGGCCTTTTGAGCGAGAGAAAATCGCCGGCGTCTGGCGCGGCGGCTGCATCGTCCGCGCGAAGCTGCTTGTCGGCCCGCCATTCACTGAGGCCATGACCGCCTGCGAGCCGGGTCTGAGGCGAACGGTCGCCGCCGCCGTCGGCGCCGCGTGTCCGGTCCCCGCCCTGTCCTCGGTCCTGGCCTATTGGGACGCCTATGGGAGCGGCAGGCTTTGGACCAACATGATCCAGGCCCAGCGCGATTATTTCGGCGCCCACGGCTACCGGCGCGTCGACAAGGACGGCGTTTTTCACACCGACTGGAGAAAATAATGGTGATCGTCATCATGGGGGTCAGCGGCTCGGGCAAGACCACCGTCGGAACCCTGCTGGCGCGCGCCCTGGGCGCCGACTTCCAGGAGGGGGACGACTTCCACCCGCCCCGCAACATCATCAAAATGAAAAGCGGCGTCCCCTTGACCGACGAAGACCGCTGGCCGTGGCTGGAGGCCTTGGCCGGGGCCATGGACCAATGGCGGAAATATGGCCAGGACGTGGTGCTTTCGTGTTCCGCCCTCAAGCAAGCCCACCGC
>CAJXGZ010000256.1 GCA_913053795.1 uncultured Rhodospirillales bacterium
GGCGATCGAGAACACGCTGATGGTCTGCCGCAACGAATGGAAGCACGTGGCCGATATCGACACCGATCTGGACCCGGCGTTGCCGCCGGTGATCTGCCTTCCCGACGAACTGAACCAGGTATTCCTCAACTTGATCATCAACGCCGCCCATGCCATCGGGGAAGCGGGCGAGAAGGCGGGCGAGAGAGCGGGAACTGACGGCAAGGGGCGCATCACCATCGCCACCCGCGGTGACGAAGATTGGGTGGAAATCAGGGTCTCCGACACCGGCGGCGGCATTCCGGAAGAGATCGGCGAACACATCTTCGATCCTTTCTTTACCACCAAGGAAGTCGGCAAAGGGACCGGGCAGGGCCTGTCGATCTGCCGCGACGTCGTGGTGAAAAAACATGGCGGCAAGATTTTCTTCGAAACGAAGCCGGGTGAAGGAACAACGTTCGTGGTGCGCCTTCCCATCAACGGTCAAGCAGCAAGCTCCGAGGCCGTGTGATGAAAAGCCGCGTTCTCTTCGTCGATGACGAGATCAAAGTTCTGCAGGGACTGCGGCGCATGCTCCGGGGGATGCGGAACGAGTGGGTGATGGCGTTCGCCGAAAGCGGCGATGAGGCCCTGGAACTGTTGACGAAGGCGCCGGCGGACGTGGTGGTCTCGGACATGCGGATGCCCGGCATGGACGGAGCCCAACTGCTCGATACCGTGCGCAAGCGCCATCCCGGCGCCGCCCGCATCATCCTGTCGGGCTACGCCAACGAGGAAAGCGTGCTGCGCACCATCGGGCCGGCCCATCAGTACCTGGCCAAGCCGTGCAGCAGCGAGACCCTGACCAAAACCGTCACCAGCGCGCTGGAGCTTCGCGGGTTGTTGGGATCGGAGAAACTTCGTCACTTGGTCTCCAGCCTTGACACCCTGCCGACCCCGCCGGAAGTTTATTTCAATCTCCTGGATGAGCTGAACTCACCCACGGCCTCGGTGATTTCGGTGTCTAAGATCGTCTCGCGCGACGTCGCCATGACCGCCCAGATCCTGAAACTGACCAATTCGGCGTTTTTCGCTCTCCCCACTACGGTCACGTCTTCCCAGCAGGCGGTTCGATTGCTCGGCTTCGACACCATCCGGGCGCTGGTGCTGATGGCGGGATTCTTCAGCAGGTTCAAGGGGGACGCGAGCGTGGCGGCGTTCCTTGAACGTCTGAGCCGGCGCAGCCTCGCCATCGGCGTCCTGGCGAAAGCCATCGCCGAAGCGGAGAAGCTCAACAGCCTCGTCACCGACCAAGCGTGCTGCGCCGGTGCGCTTTCCCATGTCGGAACCTTGCTTCTCATCGCCAATTGGCCCGATAGGTTCAAAAAAGCCTCGTCGCTGGCCGAAACCGATGGCCTGGGAATCGTCGAGGCGGAACGGCGGGTCTTCGGCGCCAGCCACGCCGTGTTCGGCGCCTATCTTCTGGGGCTCTGGGGATTCACCGACCCCATCGTCGAGGCGGTCGCCTACCATCACCAGCCCAGTTCGTGTTCCTACCACAAGTTCGGAGCGCTGACGGTCTTGCACGTGGCCCAGTATTTGACCAAGGGTGAGGCCGATTCCCCGGATTCCGATGAAATGCCCGGAGCCGCCCTCGACCAGGAATACCTGGCCGAAGTAGGCGTGACCAACCGCCTGCCGGCATGGCGGAAAATTTCTGACGATATTAAAACGAAGGACTTGGATGAATGACCGGCAATATCCTCATTGCCGACGACGAGGCCAATGCCCGCATGGCGATGGACCGGCAATTACGCGAGGATTTCGGCATTACCGCCGCGGCGGGCGGAGGCGAGGCGCTGGAGTTGTTGGAAACCAACGGCCCGTTCGCGCTTATCGTCTCGGATATGCGGATGCCAGGCATGAACGGCGTCCAGCTTCTCGGCGAGTTCGTCAAGCACGCGCCGGACACCGTGCGCATCATGCTCACCGGATGCACCGACCAGCAAACGGCTATCGACGCGGTCAACGAGGGAAGCATCTTCCGATTGCTGACCAAGCCCTGCCCGCCGGAAACCCTGGTGGCGGCGATCAGGGCGGGCCTCGGCCAATACCTGCGGCAGCGGGAGCACAATAACCTTTCCAACACCCTGCCGGACGCGCTTTATGTTTTCGATATGAACATGAAATTGGTCAAGTGGAACAAGGTCATGGAGGAGCGGGCGAAAATAACGAAATACGGCAAGGAGGGGCGCCGAATCACGGTAAGCGCCGTCTACGATCCGTCGGCGGACGAGGTCCGCATCGTTGTCAGGGACAACGGCGGCGGCGTCCCGGAAGATGTTCTGGGCCGCGTTTTCGATCCCTTCTTCACGACCAAGGAAGTTGGCCGGGGAATGGGCATGGGTCTTTCCACATGTTACGGCGCCGTCACCGCGCTGGGCGGCTTTATCGAAGCCAACAACGTCGACGGAGGCGCCCAGTTCGCTATTGCTTTCCCGCTCGCCCCATTTCCTTCTCAACCGCCAATGAACAGCAGGACGGATGAATGAGCAGCAAGGTTCTCATCGTCGACGACGATCCCAACGTCCTTAGCGGCTTTCGCCGCCACTTGCGGAACCGCTTCACCATCCACACGGTTTGCAACGGCGAAGAGGCTTTGAGGGCTTTGGAAGGGGAAGGACCGTTCGCGGTGATCGTGGCCGACATGCGGATGCCCGGCATGAGCGGCGTTCAGCTGCTCGGCGAATTCGTCCGGCGCGCGCCGGACACCTCGCGCATCATGTTAACGGGTTGCGGTGAACAGGAGACGGCGAAGGAAGCCGTCAACGAGGGAAACATCTTTCGCTTCCTGACTAAACCGTGTCCGCCGGAAACCCTTGCAAATGTGATTGAAGAAGCCATCGAGGAGCATATACGGATCGTTCAGGAGAGAGAGCATATCATCGAACTTCAGGAATCGGCCTTGACCGACGAACTCACCGGCGTCGGCAACCGCCGTCATTTCCTTGAACTGGCGCGGCACGAAGTAAGGCGCGCGCGGCGTTCGGGAAAGCCCCTGTCGGCAGTCATGCTGGACGCGGACTATTTCAAAAAGGTGAACGACAGCTTCGGCCACCAAGCGGGAGACGAGGTCTTGCGGATGTTGGCCCGGATATGCGGCGAGAGCCTGCGCGAATCAGATGTCCTGGGCCGCTACGGCGGAGAGGAGTTCGCCATCCTATTCCCTGAAACCGGCGTCATAAAGGCCAAGGACGTCGCCGAACGAATCCGCAAGGCGGTGGCGGCGGAGGTGGTGGAGACCGAGGACGGTCCCGTGCGGATCACCGTCAGCATGGGCGTCGCCTCCGGGATGGGAAAGGATGTGGAGATCGGCGCAATTCTCGAGCGCGCAGACGCCGCCCTTTACGTCGCCAAGGAAAATGGACGTGACCGGGTGGAGATGGACCGTGACTCCTTTCTCGACAGCCGGAAAGAAGCGCAATGACGGAAAAAGTCCTGATCATCGACGACGACGTCAACCTCCTCGCGGGCCTCAAGCGGCAATTCCGCAAACGCTTCGACCTTTGCACCGCGGAGTCCGGCGAGCAGGCGCTGGCCCTGGTCAAGTCCGAAGGCCCGTTTGCGGTGGC
>CAJXGZ010000257.1 GCA_913053795.1 uncultured Rhodospirillales bacterium
GAGCGGCAGGCCTGGGTGAAGGCGTCCACCGAGCGGTCCGCCGGCACCCAACCGGCTTCGAAGTGAACTTCAGCGGCGCGCCGGTAGTCGCGATTAAGGAAGGCCAAAAGCATTTCTCCGATGTGCATCCGGTTGCGCCGGTCCAGCCGTCCCATGATTCCGAAGTCGACGGCGGCCACCGCGCCGTCCTCCTGAACGAACAGGTTTCCGGCGTGCAGGTCGGCGTGGAAAAAGCCGTCGCGGAACACCTGCATGAAAAAGGCGGCGGAGGCCTTGGACAACACCTCCTCCGGATCGTGGCCGGCGTCGATGATGGCCTGGCGGTCGTCGAGCGGTATGCCGCTGACGCGTTCGGTGGTCAACACCCTTCGCCCGGTGCGCGTCCAGTCGACGGCGGGAATGTTGAAGGTTTCGTCGTCGCTGAAATTTTCCGCCAGCTCGGCTGCGGCGGCCGCCTCGAAACGCAGGTCCATCTCGATGGTTACCGACTCCACCAGTGTTTTGACGGAGTCCACGGGTTTCAGGCGGCGCAGTTCGGGCCGCGTTATCTCGATCAATTCGGCGATCCAGAAAAACAGGTCCAAGTCACGCTGGAAGGCCTCCTCGATGCCGGGGCGCAGCACCTTGACCGCCACTTCCCGGCCCTCGGAGGTGACGGCGAAATGGACTTGGGCGATGGAGGCGGCGGCCACGGCTTGATCGTCGAACTCTGAAAAAAGCTCCTCAAGGGGGCGGTCGAATTCGGCCTCGATGGCGATGCGCGCCTCGCCGCCGCTGAAGGGCCTTAGACGATCCTGCAGCTCCGTAAGGTCGGCGGCCAGTTCCTCGCCCAGCAGGTCGGAGCGGGTGGAGAGGGCTTGACCCAATTTAATAAAGCTCGGCCCCGCTTCCTGAAAGGCGCGGGCCAGTCTCTGGCCGGGCCTGCCTTCCTGGCGCCGCCGAGAGAGAAGCCGCGCCGCCAAGGCGATGGCGCCGGCCACCTCCAGCTTTTCAAGCAGGAACAGCGCATCGTGCCGGGCAAGGGTGCGGGCGATGCCGAGAAGGCGCGCGATGTTGCGAACGGAGCGAAACATAATTTAAAGCCGCCACGCCGAATGAATGGCGGCGATCCCGCCGCTAAGGTTTTGATGCCTGACCCGCTCAAGCCCGGCTTCAGCGATCATGGAGGAGAACGCTTCCTGGCCGGGAAAGCGGCGGATGCTTTCGGCCAGATACTGGTAGGCCTCGCGGTCGCCGGCGATGAATTCGCCAAGCGCCGGAAGCGCCTTGAATGAATAGGCGTCGTAAAGCCCCCGCAGAATGGGCTCCAGCAGATGGCTGAACTCCAGGCATAAAAAATGACCGCCGGGCTTAAGCGCGCGGCGCGCCTCTTTCAGCGCCCGGTCGATATGGGTGACGTTGCGAATGCAAAAAGCGATGGTGTAGGAATCGAAGGAGCTGTCCTGAACCGGAAGATTTTCGGCGTCCCCGGTCAGCCACTGGACGCCTTTCAGGATTCCCCTGTCAATGGCGCGGTCGCGGCCAACCTCCAGCATGGCGTTGTTGACGTCGCAGACCGTCACATGGCCGCCGCCGCGCTCCAGGAACTTGAAGGCGATGTCGCCGGTGCCGCCGCCGACGTCAAGAAGCCTCATCTTGGGTCTGGGGTTCAAGCGGTCAATAAAAGCCGCCTTCCACAATCTGTGAACGCCCAGGCTCATGAGGTCGTTCATCAGGTCGTAGCGGCTGGCGACGCTGTCGAAAACGCCGCGCACGCGGGCGCCCTTCTCCTTTTCGGGCACGGTCTCGAACCCGAAATGAGTGGTTTTTTCAGCCGCCGCCGCTGGCGCGTCGGCTTTGTCTGGCGCATGGCTCCGTGACATGGGGCGGAACCATAGCCTAAGCGTTCGCCTTGCGCTACGTTGGCAAATACCAACGATCCTTAATAATGACCCCTTGTGATCGTTTATCCCGTTTCCTCGGTAGGAGGGGAGGCGCAAGGCGATGCCAAAGCATCGTCAAGCCTTTCCGGACACCCCGAGGAAGCGGGATAAACGACCCCCGGGGGGCCACGGGGGGTGTCCCCCCGGCAATAATAATGCGGGGGGCGCCCCGCGACCCCCGGGGGGCGGTCTTCCGAGGCTTCCGGACGTCGTCGCGCGCCGCTTGTGGTGGGAATACACCACGGCGCAACACGCTCCTAGCCGGAAGCCTCGGAAGACCGTCACAAGGTGTCATTATTAAGGATCGTTGGTATTATGCCGGAAATGCCCGAGGTCGAAACCGTGAGATTGGGCCTCAAGCCCGTGCTTGAGGGCCGCGTCCTTAAGCGCGTGGTCCTGCGCCGGGCTGATCTTCGCCTTCCCTTTCCGCCCGGTTTCAGGGCGGCCCTGGAGGGGCGCCGCGTACAAGCGGTGGACCGGCGCGGCAAATACCTGCTGTTCAGGCTGGACGGCGGGCTGGCGCTGATCGCCCATCTCGGCATGTCGGGGCGGTTTCGCGTCCACAAGCGTGCGCCGCCGCCGCCCGGAAAACATGACCATGTGGTTTTCGAGACGGACCACGGCGTTCAGGTTTACTACCATGATCCCCGCAGGTTCGGCCTGATGACCCTGGCCCGGGAAAAAGAGCTGGACCGCCACCGCCTTCTCGCCGGGATGGGGCCGGAGCCCCTGAACGATTTTGTGGACGGCGCCTATTTGGCTGCTCGCCTGAAGGGGCGCGGCTGCTCGGTCAAGGCGGCGCTGCTGGACCAGGGCGTCATCGCCGGCATCGGCAACATCTACGCTTCGGAGATCCTGTTCAGGTCCGGCATATCCCCCAGGCGCGCCGCGGCGTCGATCAAGGGCGCCCGCGCCCGGCGCTTGGCGCAAGCGATCAAGGAGGTGTTGTCCGAAGCCGTGGCCGCCGGCGGCTCGTCCTTGCGCGATCACCGCGCCCCGGATGGCGGGCTGGGATATTTCCAGCAGCGCCTCGCCGTCTATGGCCGCGCCGGAGAGCCGTGTCCGGATTGCGCCTGCGATCCGGCGCGAACCGGCGGCGTCAGGCGCTTGGTTCAATCGGGACGGTCTACTTTTTATTGTGCGAATAGGCAGAGATGATGGTATAGGCAAGGGCATGAATGGAACGTTACGGAAAGCCTTCGCCACCGCCACGCTCGTCGTCATGCTGGGACTGGCGGCGGCGTGCGCACGCGCCGGCGAGGGTTTCGTCACCGGCATTGACGGCCTGCCGCTGATGCCGGGGCTTGTGGAGTCCGCTGGGGAGGGGATGGTTTTTGATGCGCCGTCTGGGCGAATCGTCGAGGCCTACGCTTCCGGCGCCGTCGCCCGCGAACGAGTGCTTGAGTTCTACGCCTCCACCCTGCCGCAACTGGGATGGCGGCGCCATTCCGAAACAAAGTACAGCCGGGAAGAAGAAGTTTTAAGGCTTGAGCTAAGCAACGCTGGCGCTGAGTTGAGGTTGCGTTTTTCCCTGTCGCCAACCGCGGCTTCCCGGCCTTGACGATTTATTAGCGCAAGTCTTTGTCTTGACGGGGTTTGCCGCTGGTTATATAAGCCAGCCTTCGTTTTTATGGACCTTTTTACGGCGGGCTT
>CAJXGZ010000258.1 GCA_913053795.1 uncultured Rhodospirillales bacterium
ATGGGCGTTTGCCCGAGAGATTTTAAGTCTGTTTCAGCGTCTCGTAACATACTGTAATAAAACAATATTTTTCCATAAAATCTGTGTATGTGCAAGAAACTGTGTAAGCCCGCAAGGTGAAAATCGACTATATATCGCCTGGGTTTGCGGATCAATTGCGGGCGCATTCCCGCTTAAGCCGCTTCAATGTTTGATATCTTTACCCGAAAGGCTCGTTTTGGCGTTGAGGAAATTGTTCAGCACCTTGATTTGGCCTTGTAAGTTTCTCGATTTCAGGTTCCGAATATCATGGATCGCTTGCTTGCGTGGCGTTTGGTTGGCGCTTGGTCTTGGTTTCGACCGCGCCCATTATGCAACGTAGAAATTTTCCGAGGGATACGGTTCTTTGCTCGATAACATCTTGAAGATGGGCGTAGCGAAGCGGCCTTTTGTTTCTGTGTTTTTGAATTCCTGAGAATTGGCCGTCATTGGCGACACTGCAAACCGGATCGAGAATGTTTATCAAATCGTCATGGTAAAAGTTTCTGGCGCTTGTCCGGTGCAGGCCCTGAATATTAATAGGGCAAGTCCAGATTGGATCATCTGCGGGAGCTGGAGAGGTGGCGAAAATAGGCATTATTCACGCTTCTTACGCCTTCCCGGCATTCTTGGCGTGAATTGAAGCCCGTCCGCATACGGCAAGTTTGGGACTGACGGGTATCCCGCCTTTGATGCAAAACGCCTCTTGTCCAACGAAGGGCTGGGCATATAGGTCCGTATGCTGAAACCGTTCATTGACGCGCTTGAGCAGGGCGCTGCCAATTCCTTTCTTTTGGTAGTCCGTCTGCACGCAGATTTCGGCAATCCATGCGACCGAATAATCGTCGCTATAAACGCGCGCCAAGCCAATAAGGTTTTCGTTGTCGAAGGCGAAAAAACCGAAAACTCCGGGGCCGAACATACCGGCCACCATGTCGTGAAGGTCTTTATAATTTTCGTGCTTACCGAAGTTGACTGATACGTACACGTTCGTCAGCGCGTCTTGAGTAACGTTAGCCGTCGTTTCCTCAATCCGGATATTTTCATTTTCCATAGCCATTTCCGATTTCTCCACTCCACGTTGATTGTCTGAAAAACCTTTGCTGGTTTCGACGATTGAGCACCGCCGCAATCGCTGGCAGCAAATAAGCTGGCGTTTGACGACAAAACCAGAATCGATAAAAGCAGGCGTCTGTGTTTTGGAGGCGTTTACAAAAACCGCCGTATGGGGAAAACGATCATCAATCATTTTGATGAGCAATTGCCCAATGCGAAAACGTTCGTATTCTGGCGTAACATTAAAGCCAGAGAACCAAGTGCTGAACAAACCGTCACTGAAGGTTCGAGCCTTGGCGGCTAAACGCTCACCATCGAACACAGAAAATTCCTGCTCTCCCTGAATGGTTTTGCAGCGAAGATTAATTTCTAATTCAAACATCCTGTTCGCGCCATAAAAAAACGGAGGAGGATATTCACGCCCCCTCCGTTTCTTTCAGTCGTTTTCGCAATCACTCGTGCCCGTCGCGCAACATTGCGTGCTGTAAGCGCTGTCGGACGCATGGAAGGGCTGTGATGTGAATTTATCAAACATCCCGTAGAGTTGACGCGAATCGATTCCGGCTCCATTCGAGCGCTTGTGCTTCTTGGCCAACTCGTTTCGCGTTAAGACGTGATTGAGCGTCGTTTGCGTTTCACCACCCGGCTTCATGACGCCATCCTTGCGAAGGCCATTATCCTTTTGGAAGCTTTCAATTCCCTTAAACAAGGGCTCGTCAGGATATTTCGTCAAGCCATAGCTGGGGGTCTTGTCGTAGCCCAAGCCACCGAATGTTTTCTTAGCCCTCAGGGTGTCATCCAAATCCACGTTGTGTGACCGCCCTAGGGTCGATTTGAGTTTGAAAGGCTGGAACATTCCCGCCTCCTTATTCCATATGTTATTGCCAAGCAATCATCCATGCAGCGTCTATTTGCGCGCACGGATGAATGCAATTTCAAAGCGCCGCCATTTTGGAATGGCGCGAAGTTAGGTCATCGATTTTCGGAAAGTGTTATCCGCTTCATCCCACCGCCTCGATCCCATGCGGTTTCGGGGTTATGCTAGGCTTTCACGGGCACCGTGAGTCTGAATATATGCATTTACATAAACTATATCAAGGAAAAATTCATGATTCGATATATATTTTCCTTATTATTTGGTCATAACAAGAACATTATGGTGCGGCCACCCATAGGCGCAACGATCAAGCCTACGCGCAATTAACGTTGCGCATAGCCATCCATTGCTGAGCAAACGGCTACAAAAAAACTGGTGCGGACGGCGGGACTTGAACCCGCATGGGCAATTGCCCGAGAGATTTTAAGTCTCTTGTGTATACCAATTCCACCACGTCCGCATTCTTTGGCGCTTTTTATCGAAAACAAACCCTATCGCGGCGTCTTGGCGGGGCGCAAGGAAAACCGGGTTTTTAAAATCAGCCGTGTTCAAGGGGCTTGGCGCCGAGAAACCGGATCAGCTCCCTCACTTCGTCCACCGCCAGCTTTAGGGCCTGGTCATCGGTGGCGCGGACGACCACGCTCAAGCCCAGACGGGCGTTGCGCAAGAAGGGGTAGCTGCCGATTTCCGTTTCGGGGCGCCGCGCCTGGATTTCCGCCAGCCGCACCGCCATGTCGCCCTCGGTGATGTAGGCCGAAAGGGTGACGGAGCGCATCGGCTGGCCGCCGCTGAGCCGGTCCTTGAGGTCCTCGAACATGGCCTCCATGATCATCGGCACCCCGGCCAGGACGAAGACGTTCTCCATCTGAAAGCCGGGGGCCTTGCTGACCGGGTTTTCGATGAGGATCGCGCCCTCTGGGACGTCGGCCATCTTCAGCCGCGCTTCGTTGAGGTCGCCGAGGTGATCCTGGTAGTGCTCCCTGAGCCACGCCAGGGCTTGTTCGTCGCGCCGAAGCGGAACCCCGAAGGCCTTGGCGACAGAAGCCGGCGTAATGTCGTCATGGGTGGGGCCGATGCCGCCGGTGGTGAACACATAATCATAGGCCGCCCGGCATTCATTGACGGCGGCGATGATGGCGTCCTCCTCATCGGCGACCATGCGCGCCTCAACCAAACGGACGCCGAGACCGTTGAGGCGCCCGCCCAGAAACTTCAGGTTCGAATCCTGCGTCCGCCCCGACAATATCTCGTTGCCGATGACGATCAAACAGGCGGTGACGGGGGCGTTTTCGATCATAATATTTTGACTTTAACAGAAGCGCGGTGAAAGCGGAACGCCGGTTGCATTAAAGTCAAGGCGCTGTAATGATGATGTGCGCGTAAATGTTGGAGAGGGAAGGGCCATGCGCAAGCTTCAGGTTTGGCGGACCATAAAGGACGCCAACGTCTTCATTTACGCCCACAAGGATTTTTTCTGGCGCCTCGCCATCTTGCCCATGTGCATCTACTTCGCCGTTTATTTCGTCTACTTCATAACGGTGGGCAAGGGCGTCGCCATGTCCATGGCCGATTTCAGCATGCAATCCCATTCCGGCGCCGGAATGGGATTGCATGCTGAAATC
>CAJXGZ010000259.1 GCA_913053795.1 uncultured Rhodospirillales bacterium
TTCTGTGCGGACGCCAGGACGCCTTGACGCCCTTGGATATTCACCAGGAGATGGCCGCCGTCATTCCCCACGGCAAGCTGGTTGTCGTCGAAGACTGCGGGCATCTCTCCACCTTGGAGCGGCCCGAGCCCGTCAACTCAGCGCTCAGGGAATGGTTAATGTCATGAGCAAATTGATCCTGCCCTACAAGGGCGTCCTTCCCAAAATCTCCAAGGACGCCTTCATCGCCCCCACCGCAACGGTGATCGGCGACGTCGAGATCGGCGCCGGCGCCAGCCTGTGGTTCGGCGTGGTGGCGCGCGGCGACGTCAATTACATTCGCATCGGAGAGAACACCAACATCCAGGACGGAACAATCATCCATGTGGCGTCGGACCGGGCGGGACGGCTGGGCGCGTTGGCCACCCTCATCGGCTGCAACGTCACCGTCGGCCACGGCGCCATTCTCCACGCCTGCAAGCTGGAGGACGGCTGCTTCGTCGGTATGGGAGCGACGGTGATGGACGGCGCCGTGGTGGAAATGAACGCCATGATCGCCGCCGGGGCCTTGGTGACCCCGGGCAAGCGCGTCAAGGCGGGAGAACTATGGGCGGGGGTCCCGGCCCGCCTGATGCGCGTCATGGGCGAGGAGGAAATCGCCCGCAACGCCGACGCCGCCCCCCACTACGCCCAACTCGCCCGCGAATACCTGAAGGCTAAATAGAGGAAAAAATGCGTTTTTCATGCGGACTTGTTTGTGCCCCCCTTTTGGGGTACAATTAATTTCTGGAGGATGATATGAAAACCGAAACCTTGAGAATTCGCGTGGAGCCGGAGCTGAAGCAAAAGGCCGAGGCGGTGTTCAAGGGGCTCGGCCTCAAGAACTCGGAGGCCGTGCGCATGTTCTACAGTTGGGTGGTGGCCAGCGGCGGGCTTCCCTTCACGGCCAAGGCGCCCAACATTGAAACCCTGCGCGCCATCCTTGCCGAGCCCGGGGAGAAGGCCTACGGCTCTTTCTCGGCGTTAAGAAAGGACGCCGATGTATGAAATCCGCGTCAAAAGGAAATTCAAGAAGGACTTAAAAAGAGTTGCCAAACGCGGAAAAGACATCGACAAGCTGGAAACCGTCATTGACGCCCTGCAACAGGGCCGTTCCTTGCCCAAAAAACATAAAGCCCACCAACTGAAAGGCCTTTGGAAACCTTGCTGGGAATGCCATGTGGAGCCGGACTGGCTGCTGATCTGGGACCTATACGAAAACGGCGACCAACTGATCCTCATAAGAACCGGAACCCACGCGGACTTGTTTGATTGAGGGGGGGGGATGGGCTGATCGCCGACAACGTCAATAGTGATACCGGCACTGGACGATATAAATCGTGTCTTTTGCTGGTTTGTAGACGAGGCGGTGCTCCCGGTCGATGCGGCGGGACCAGTAGCCGGACCAGTTATGGCGCAAGGGCTCCGGGTCTCCGATCCCTTCGTAGGGGCGGCGGGCGATGTCCTTGATGAGGGCGTTGATTCGCTTGAGCTTCTTTTTGTCGGTCCGTTGCCAATAGAGATAATCCTCCCAGGCGTTGTCGGCCCAACTCAGGATCATTCGCCGATCAGGTCATGCTTTTGGGATCGCCCCGCCTCGACCTGGGTAATGGCCTCATGCAGACGGGCGGCGTTCTCGGGGCTGGCCATCAGATAGGCGGTCTCTTCATAGGATTTGAAATCCTCCAGCGACATGACGACCGCGGGCTTCCCATTCTGGCGCGTAACCAACATGGGCTTGTGGTCTTCGTTGACCTTGTCCAGGGTCTTGGCCAAGTCGCTGCGAAAAGCGGAATAAGTGATGGCGTCCATAACAGTCTCCACATTGTACGCATTATTGTACATGATCGTCTTTCCGCGCACAAGAGACAGCGGGAAATAATCGAATGGGGTCTTGAATTGTGAATTAAAGAGAAAAAAAGAAAATTAGTATGGTGTCCGCGAAACCGGGGTCTCTTCGTCATTCCCGCGAAGGCGGGAATCCAGAAATTACGTGGAAAGCCTGGATTCCCGCCTTCGCGGGAATGACGTGGAAGGGGGCGGGAGTGTCGACGTGAATGAGGGGGAGGGAGTCATGACGTGGAAGGGGGGCGGGAGTGGCGGCGTGAATTGGAAAAAAACAGTCCCCTTGGTCTGGGATCACTCCCCCCAGATGCTGCCGCAGGCCTTGATCAGGTAGTGGGTGGTTTTGGGGTTTTTGTATTGCTCCCAGTCGAATTTGCGGTTGGCCTTGGTTATCCTTTGTTGCAGGGTGAGCAGGCGGGCGTAGATGTCGGCGTAGAGGCGCTTTAAGGGTACGCCTTTGCCCCAGGTTCTCATGTAATGGTTGATCCAGGGCGGGATGTCCCGATAAGCCTTGAGGTAGCTGGCCACGTGGGTTTCTTCATGCTTGAGGACTTGGCGGCGTTGGCAGTCGCCAAGCTTGTTGGACAGGAAGATGGTGATGTCGTTGGTCCAGACGATTTTCCTGAAGGTCCCGCACTTTTTATAAAAGGTCTTGATGTCGAGGCGGTAGGGGCGGCTGGTCATGCCCGGGCGGTTGTCGAGAATCCTGTCGCGCAGGGTCAGCTTGACGTTGTTGACGATGTCAAAGCTGAAGCAATCGCCTTTATCGGCCCGCGCTCCAGGCGAAGCCAGCAAAACGGTCAACAAGGCGAGGGCGATTTTTTTTAGCATGACGGCGCATGATACCCGGCGGCGGTTTACCGCCGGGTTAATATCAGAATTCTTAAAACGCGTCAGCCTAGATTTTGAGCCGCGAAGTCCCAGTTGACCAGATGGTCCAGGAAGGCCTGCACGTAGTCGGGGCGGCGGTTCTGGAAATCAAGGTAATAGGCGTGCTCCCAGACGTCACAGGTAATCAGCGGAGTTTGGCCGTGGGCGATGGGGGTGTCGGCGTTGGCGGTCTTGACGATCTTGAATTCGCCGCCGTCCTGGACCAGCCACGCCCAGCCGCTGCCGAACTGGGTGACGGCCGCCGTTTTGAATTCCTCGACGAACTTGTCGTAGGAGCCGAAGGCGGCGTCGATGCCGGCCGCCACGTCTCCCGCAGGCGGGGTGCTGGGGGGGGCGCCGCCGCCGCCGGGCTTCAAGGAGCTCCAATAGAAGGTGTGGTTCCAAACTTGCGCGGCGTTGTTGAAAACGCCGGCCTTGGAGGCGTCGCCTGAGGTCTCCTTGATGATCTCCTCAAGGCTTTTGTCCGTCTCTCCCACCAGGTTGTTCAGGTTGGTTACGTAGGCGTTGTGGTGCTTGCCGTAGTGAAAGCTCAGGGTGTTGGCCGAAATGTGGGGCTCCAGGGCGTCCTGGGCGAAGGGCAGGGGGGGAAGTGCGAAAGCCATTTTTAACCTCTTTGGTGTTCAATAATTCAGCTACTCAATAGATATGGTTTATACGCAATTTTTTAAAGGTTTTAAAAAAGGTTTTTCAAAAAAATGTCCTCTTGCCGCGCCGAGCGGGGGAAACGCCATGACAACGACCGCTATTAAACGCCAAGACGCTTTTTGATTTCCGCCGCCACCTCATGGGCCGCGTTCAGGGGCGG
>CAJXGZ010000260.1 GCA_913053795.1 uncultured Rhodospirillales bacterium
TGGAACGCCAGCATCCCTATTCGAGCTGGGCGACCAAATCCCAGTTGATGGCGGCTTACAGCTACTATCTCGATACTAATTACGACGACGCCATTATCGCCCTTGAACGTTTTATCCAGCTTCATCCTTCCAACAAGGACGTTCCTTACGCCTACTATCTGAAGGGGCTCAGTTATTACGAGCAGATTTCGGATGTGTCGCGCGACCAGGCAATGACCAAGTCGGCGCTATCGGCCTTTAAGGAACTGGTCACCCGTTTCCCGCAAAGCAAATACGCCCGCGACGCCAAGGTTAAACTTGACCTTACCGTCGACCATCTGGCCGGCAAGGAAATGGCGATCGGGCGCTATTACCAGAAACAGAAACAATATCTGGCGGCCATTAACCGCTTCCGGCGGGTGGTGGAGAAATACCAAAGCACCACTCATGTTCCCGAAGCGCTCACTAGGCTGGCCGAATCCTATATGGCGCTGGGACTTGTCGGTGAAGCGAAAAAAGTCACCGCCGTGCTCGGCTACAACTTCCCCGGCAGCGAGTGGTATGTCGATTCCTATGAACTCGTCACCGGCAAACAAATCCGGCCAAAAGAAAACGCCAATTGGTATGAGGTCTGGAAACCGGACCAGGGCCCCCGCGTCCGGCCCATAAATACCATGGCGCCGCCGCCCTGGTACAAGGTCTGGGGCTTGGATGAGGCCAAGAAGAAAACCGGTACGCCTAAAACCCCAAAGCAGGGAAAAGATCAGGCGGCGAAGCCGGCTCCCCAGGCTGAAAAAGAGGCTGGAAAAGAGGCTGGAAAAGAGGAAGCCTGGTATAAGTTCTGGTAGTGGAGGGGGGATGCTGCGAACTCTCGCGATCAGCGACGTCATCCTTATTGACCGGCTGGACCTGACGTTTCATTCCGGACTATGCGTGCTTACCGGCGAAACGGGGGCGGGGAAGTCGATCCTGCTGGGGGCGCTTGGACTGGCGCTGGGCATGCGGGCGGAAGCGCGGATGGTTCGCCACGGCGCCGGCCAGGCAATCGTTACCGCCGCCTTCGAGCCTCGTGATCCGACCGCCGTCAACCGCGTCTTGGAACAAAACGGCCTTGGCCCTTGCGATGACGGTCTCATCGTGCGCCGCGTTTTAAGCGCCGATGGACGGTCCCGGGCTTTCATCAACGACACCCCGGTCAGCATTGGGATGTTGAAATCCGTGGGTGAAATCCTGGTTGAAATCCACGGCCAGTTTGAAAGCCAGAGCCTTCTCAACCCCGCCACCCACCGCGCCCTGCTCGATGCTTTCGGCGGCCTGGACGGCGAAAGAGCCTTGGTCGCCGGGGCTTATAAGGCTTGGGAAAAAGCCCGCCTGGCCCGCCTGGCGGCGGAAGATGCCGCCGAAAAAGCCAGGCGCGACGAAGATTACCTGCGCCACGCTCATCATGAGCTTGCCGCCATTGATCCGCAGCCGCAAGAAGAGGAAGAACTTGCCCGCGGCCGGACCCTGATGATGCACGGTGAAAAGCTGCTGGCGGCGATGGAAAAAGCGCGCTCGGAACTGAAGAAAGGCGCCGGAGTGGAAGGGGCCCTGCAATCGGCGCTGAGGCTGCTCACCAGGGTGGCGGTGAAGGCCGAGGGACGGATCAAACTGGGTTCCCTGCTGGCCGAGATCGGCCGCCAAGCCAAGCTGACCGATGCGGATTTCGCAGTCTTTGAGCAGGTGCGCGACAAGACTCCCGCCAAGTCGGCAAATTTTGAATGATCCTGGTGGATACAAATGTCATTTCGGAGCCATTGCGTCGGGTTCCTGAACCACGTGTAACTGTGTGGATCGACGCACAGCCGTTATAGAAACACTGTACCTGGCGGCGATCACCGTAGCCGAGCTGCGTTTCGGTGTGGCCTTATTGCCGGCTGGAAAACGGCGGGACAGGTTAAATGAGAGTCTGGAAAAACAGGTGTTACCACTGTTTGCCGGGCGCGTGTTGCCGTTCGACATGTTGGCGTCACAGCCCTATGCCACGTTGATGGCAAAAGCACGGGCGGCCGGTTTGGCAATTGGTACGGTCGACGGATATATCGCCGCTACGGCAGCCGCAAATGGGATGATGGTCGCAACACGAGACACTAGTCCGTTCGAGGCGGCCAGCGTGTCCGTTATCAATCCCTGGGCGGATTGATAGGCAGTAGATCTGCTTTGTAACCATCATCCTGCCCCCGGAACGTTCGGTTATATGGTGGGTCCGCCACCCTTGACCCACCTACGGGGAAGCAACCAAACCCCATGTAGGGTGGAACAAGCGTAGCGGTTCCACCGATCCCCTTGGCGGGGTGGAAATTCTCATGCTCATTGGTTCTGCGGTGGGTCCGCTGCGCTTGACCCACCCTACGGGAAACAACAGCCGGCAGGGGATTCAAGCGAGGCGGGCGGCGAGGCCGGAGGCGCGGTGGATGCGACGGGCGATTGCGGTGCGCAATGCCGTTTCTTCGGCCCAGAGTTCGACGTCTTTGCGGGCGCGGGTGACGGCGGTGTAAAGCAGTTCACGGGTGGCCACCGCGCTTTCACGCGGCGGTAGTACGAGCGCAATGCGATCGAATTCCGAACCCTGAGCCTTGTGCACGGTGAGTGCGTAGCAGGTTTCATGCGCCGGCAGACGGGCCGGGCTCACGGCCCGCAATGCGCCCCCGGTGCCGGCCACCCACACCATCAGGCGGCCGTCCTCCGCCGGCCACGCGAGGCCGAAATCGCCATTGAACAACCCCAGCTCATAATCGTTTTCGGTGATGAGTACGGGGCGTCCGCGGTACCAGGTATCGCCGGCGGGTACGCCGAGCAGGGTTTCCACTCGCGCGTTCAACCCTTCCGCGCCGAATGTGCCCTTGCGTTCGGCGGCAAGCAGACGAAACCGGTTGAGTCGGGTCAACGCAGCGCTTGCCGAAGCCGCGTTCAAGGCGGGTTTGAAGTGGGTTTCGGCGACCCGTGCGAGTTCGTGTGCAAGTCGTCTTTCGTCGGCGACCGGGTGCCAAGTCAATTGCGCCGTGTCCGTGTGCAGCAGGTGCAGCGCCGTCTCCGCGTCACCGGTAACGACGGCGTTTGCGAGCCGGCCGATGCCCTGTTCTCCGAAACGGTAATTGTGTTTGAGTAGAGCGATGCTCGCGCTAAGCGGCGAGACCGCTCCCTGCGCACGGGGCACCGGTGCACCCAGTATTTCTTCGAGCCGCTCGGCAACGGGGGTGGGAAATCCGCTCGCTGCGAGGCAGATGTCACCGAGCACCGCGCCGGCCTCGACCGAGGCGAGCTGGTTGCGATCGCCGATCAGCACCAGGCGTGCACCGGGCGCCAACGCGGCGACGAGTCGTGCCATCAAGCCCAGATCCACCATGGAAGCTTCGTCCACCACGATCAGATCGAAGGGCAACGGCGTCGCGGCATCGTGGCGGATCGATTGCTTGGCTGGGTTGTAGCCGAGCAGACGATGCAGCGTCCGGGGCTCACGCGGCAAACGTTCGCGCACCGCCGCGGGGACTTTGCCTACAGCCAGCATCTCGGCCAGTCGTCCCGCCGCC
>CAJXGZ010000261.1 GCA_913053795.1 uncultured Rhodospirillales bacterium
TATCAATTAACGTAATAAATCTTACGTTAGCTAATATGGGTTTTCAAGGAAAATTAAAGTGACGCCTGAAATCACGGGGTTTCCTCGGCGGCGTAGCCGGGGGCGTAGATGGGGATCGGCTCGACGTTTTCTTCAGGGGGGCCGGGGTTTTCCACGGCTGGTTTCAAGATGCCGTTAAGGTAGCGCAGAACGCCGTCCTGGTATTTGGGGCGGACCAGAGACCAACTGACGAAGAGTCTGCCGTTGACTTCGTATTCCGCGATTTCCTCGTTTTCGCCCAGCTTATGGAATGTGGCGGCCAGATTTTTGCTCTTTCCAATATAGACCCATTCAGGGCGAACGCCGCCGTGCCAGATGACAAAGACGCCGCTGACGCCCTCTAAGCTTTCCTCTTCCGGGTCTAGATCGTAGAAAAAATGGAAGCGGCCATGCTTTCCCCTGATCCAATTGGGGTCGAGGGAGGCATTGGACTCGCCGAGCAATGACATGGATTTCACCATTTTTTTGGGTCCTGATAAACTCTGTCATCCACAACGAAGGCAATTATGACGCCTACCGTGATAATGTTTTGTGGTTACGATTTGGTTAACGCCGGAATTCTAGAGAGGCTTTTCGATGGGCATTGAAATGGCGGTTTTCGCCGCCCTGCTGGTTGTTATGGCCTTGGTGCTGATTTACACGCTGAAGACCGGAATCTCCCCCCATCCCACGTCGCCAAGCGTAAAGGCGGCCCTGCTGGCGGCTTTGCCCGAGCGCCTGGAGGGAGACGTTTTTGAACTGGGCTCGGGCTGGGGGACGCTGGCTTTTCCCTTGGCCGCGCGTCTTCCCCATTGCCGGGTGGAGGCTTTCGAGCTGTCGCCATTGCCGTGGCTGGTCTCCAGGCTGCGCCTTTTATTTCAACCCCTGCCTAATCTGGCCATTCATAGACGGGATTTTCACCGGGCGCCGCTGGGCGGCGCGGCGCTGGTGACGTGTTACCTGCACCCCGAGGGCATGGAAAGGTTAAAAGCGAAATTCGAAGCCGAACTGGCCCCCGGAACCTGGGTGCTTTGCAACGCCTTCGCGGTTTCCGGCTGGACGCCCTACGCCGAGTGGATCGTTCAAGACTGGCGCCGAAGCAAGGTCTATCTCTACAAGGTTTGACTAAGAGCCTATCACAATCACCTCTAGTTATTCGGATAGGCTCTAAAGCCAGCCGATGGAATGGGTGGCCAGCTCCAGCCATTCGAAGGTTTCATCGTCCACATAGGGTTTCAGCTTCTTTTGAACGCGGGCGTGGTAGGCGTCAAGCCACACCGCCTCGTCGGCGCTCAACAGCGATTTCTCCACCAGCGCGATGTCGATGGGCGCCAAGGTCAAGGTTTCGAAGCCGAGCATTTCCTTATCCCCGCCTTGGGGCGCCGTCAACGGCGTCACCGCCATCAGGCTTTCGATGCGCAAGCCATAGGCGCCGGCCTTGTAGTAGCCGGGCTCGTTGGAAAGCACCATGCCCGGCTTGAGGGGAACGCGGTTGGGCGTTTTGGCGATTCGCTGCGGACCTTCATGCACGTTGGCGTAGGCGCCGACGCCATGGCCGCTGCCGTGGTTGTAATCCAGGCCGGCGTCCCACAGCGCCTTACGGGCCAGCACGTCGAGCTGCGAGCCGGTGGTGCCTTCGGGAAAGCGCGCTTTGGCCAAGGCGATGTGGCCTTTAAGGGCGCGGGTGAAATTAACGCGCATCTCAGCTAACGGCTCGCCGATGGCGACGGTGCGGGTGACGTCGGTGGTGCCGTCCAGGTATTGGCCGCCGGAATCGATCAGATAAAGCGAACCGGTTTCGAGGGGACGGTTGTTTTTTTCATTCACCCGGTAATGAACCACGGCGCCGTTGGGGCCGGTGGCGGAAATGGTGGCGAAGCTTGGACCCTGGTAATGCTCGCCCTCGGCGCGGAAGGCCTCCATTTGTTTGGCGGCGGACAATTCGGAGAGCGCCGATCCTGGCGTCTGACGCGACAGCCAAGCGAGAAAGCGGACCAGCGCCACGCCGTCGCGCAAGTGGGCGTTGCGAACGCCGTCCAACTCCTGCTGGTTCTTGCAGGCCTTGGGCAAGGCGCACGGGTCGGCGCCTGGAACGATATTGGCGCCGGCGCTTCGCAAGCGCTCGTAAATCCATGACGAAGGGCCATCGGGGTCAATGCGCGTCTTCAGCCCCTTGACGCCCATCCCGTCCAGGGCGGCGGCGAAGGTTTCGGGGGACTCGACCGTAACGCTCTCTCCCAGGTGACGGACGATATCCTCTGTCAGCTTGCGGCGGTCCATGAACAAAGTCACCTCGGAATTGGCGCCGATAATGGCGAAGGCCAGCGCCAGGGGCGTGAAGGGAACGTCGGCGCCGCGGATGTTCAACAGCCAAGCGACGGATTCGGGAGCGGTCAGAACAGCGGCGTCCAATTTTTCCTTGCTCAGGATCTCGGCGATTTTTTGGCGTTTCCGGGCGGACGTTTCACCGGCGAAAGCGATGTCGTGGGGAATAACGGGAGAGTAGGGCGGCGGCGGCCGGCCGGACCAAACGGCGTCCAGCGGATTTTCATTTAGCGCCTTAATGGACGCTCCGGCTTTGTGGCAGGCGGCCTTGAGGCGCTTGACCTGATTCATGGTTTGCAGATTGGGGTCATATCCCAGGGTGGCGCCGGTGAGCAGGTTCGCCGTGATCCATTCGTAAGGTTGGCCGTCGCCTAGACCCATGAACTCGAAAAGCGCGCCGTTCGCTTCTTCGCGCGCCTGAATGGTGTAGCGGCCATCGACGAAAAGGGCGGCTTTATCCTCCAGCACAATCGCCATGCCGGCGGAGCCGGTGAAGCCGGTGAGCCAAGCTAGGCGCTCGGCGCATTGGGGAAGCCATTCACCTTGGTATTCATCGGCGTGGGGAACGATAAAGCCCTGCATTTGACAGCGCTTCAGTTCATGGCGGAGCGCATCCAGCCTGGATTTTAAAGCGCCGCCTTCCTCCATAGGGACGTTGGGGGGGACTGCTGGGGGAGCTTCTAGAACCATCCTTTTTTCCCGGCCTTCCTGTATCCCCGCCTTTTCATGCAACTTGCCAACAGACTTTCCTGGCTTTTGATGGCTCTGTAGCGGGCCATGTTGGTTTGCAGCGTATTGCCGCGGGTCATGCCGAAATCCCGGTAGGCCGGGTCATGGGCGATTTCCTTTTTCATCTCGGCGTAGGCCTTGCGCTTGCAGGCGGCCTGGTCCTTGGGCCATTGTTCGAGGGCGACGTTGGGATTCTCCCAATGGCCGGACGCGCCGCAAGAGGCGGCCAGGAAAACAACGAATCCCGTCAGGGCTTTCAACGCGCGTTTCATAAGGTTGGTCTTACCGCAAGATCAGGCGGATGGCAAAGGCGCGAATTTGCTATTTCCCGCGTTTTGCGTAGGCAAGGCCGTTCAGGCCTGGGTAATCCTCCATCATCTGACGCAGCATGTAGGCGGGGTTCATGAGGGGCGGCTTCCGGGACAGCGGCGGAGAAAGGCGGTGATTTCCGGCGAATCCCATTCCGCGAC
>CAJXGZ010000262.1 GCA_913053795.1 uncultured Rhodospirillales bacterium
GTCCACCTTGAGTTGACGGTCGGCGAAAAGTTTCACCAGAACCGCCGCGATCAGGGCATCGTCGGGTGAACCGATATCGGCTGACGGGGCGGCGACAAGACGCGACCGCAAGTCGGGCAGAGCAATATTCAACCTGGCCAGCGGCTTAGAGGCCGTCAACAACATGTGTCGGTTGGTCTCCTTGACCGTATTGTAGAGATGCAGGAGTTGCTCTTCCAGCTTTAGCAAGGAATCCACATCCTCCACCACGCAAGCCCGATGTGCGCCAAGAAGGTCAGGCGGTTCGCCCGAGTCAAGGTCTTCGAGGGTTAGCGCCACCGCGCCGCTTTTCTCCATGAACGCCCGAGCCAAATGAGTCTTGCCGCAGCCGGCGGGCCCATTGACAACCAACGCCGGAGCCGGCCACCGGGGCCAAAGATCAATCCAGTCCACGGCTTGTCTGTTGCAGGGAGCCACCAGGAAATCTTCGTCCGAAAGCGCCGGCCGATGCTCGAAGCCGAGGGGTAATTGTTGGTGATGAATCAAGCGCCCCCACCCTCGTCGAGGTAAAGGTTGCTTTTCTTGTAGCTCTCAATGCCAAAACGCGCCAACACACCGATGACCGCCGCAACCGGTATAGCCAACAATACGCCGGTAAATCCAAAGATAGCGCCGCTGGCAAGCAAAGCGAAAATGATCCATACCGGATGCAAGCCCACTTGCTCGCCAATCAGCCTGGGCGTCAGAAAGTAGCTCTCAGCGATCTGGCCGATGATAAAGACAACGGCGACCAGAATAATGGGAAGCCAGTCTGAAAATTGCGCCAGCGCGATTCCAACGCCCACAAGAAAACCGATAGAGGCGCCAACATAGGGAATGAACGAAATCAAGCCGGCGCCAAGCCCAACGAGTAAGCCGAACTGCAACCCCAACAGGGTCAGGCCAAGGGCGTAAAACACCGCAAGGAGCAAACAAACGCTGGACTGACCACGGACAAAACCGGCGATGGTCTTGTTAATCTCGGACATTTGACGGCGGATAAGAGGAGCCGACGACTGGGGAAGCCATGCGTCCACTCGTTTGGTGATGGCGTCCCAATCCCGCAAAAGGTAGAACGCCACAACCGGCGTAATAACAATTAATGACGCCAACTGCAGGAAAGCAACGCCGCCGCTCCACATTTTCGCCAGAATGCCGGTAAGCCATCGGATTAAATCTCCGGCGTAATCTCCGGCGGCGTCGCGCAAGCGCTCCACCGCCTCAGGCGTCAAATCGGCCTGGAGGCGCTGCATCAATGGCTCCGCCTGGAGTCTCACGGCATCGATTAGCGCAGGCGTCTTGGAGATCAGGCCCACCACCTGACTCTGCAACAGAGGAAACAACAGGACCAGTCCGCCAAACGCCACGATGAAGAAGGCGGCGATAATAAGTCCCGCAGCCAAACCCCGCGAACACCCTATTTTTTCGAGTCTATCGGCCACCGGGTCAAAAAAATACGCCACCGCCATGCCGGCGACGAAAGGCGTCAGCACGCCGCTCAATAGGTAAAGCAAAAACGCGATAATGCAAAAAAAGAAGAGCCAGCACATTAGCCTTTGTTCACTGGTCATCTTTTTGCCTCCATGGCCGCCGCGCGCCGTCCCCAAGTGAACACGTAAGCGGCGCCGGAAAGCAAGGTCGTTGCGGCAACGGCAATCACCAAGAGGCCAATGAAACCACCATCATTAATCTCAAAAGCATTTACGCCAAGGGCGGAGGCGGCCAACACGATTTGGGCCACGGTGTTGACCTTGCTGATCATCAACGGCTCCATGGTCAACGAATGCGTCAATGTTTCGTAGAGAATGGCGCCGCCAATGATCAAAACGTCCCGAAACACCACCAATATGATCAACCACGTTTCCAGAAGGTCGGCGTAACCGAGGGAGACGAAAACACTGACCAGCACCGCCTTATCGGCTAACGGGTCAAGAAACTTTCCAAGATTTGTCTCTGAGTTGAAGCGTTTGGCGACAAAGCCATCGACTGCGTCGCTAACGCCGGCGGCGATGAATATCCAAAAAGCAGGGACAAGGCGATCATTAAGAATCAACCACACCAACAACGGCACGGTGAGCATTCGCGCAAGGGTTATGAAGTTAGGGATATTCACCATGCCGCTCTACCTTGATCCTGACGCTAGGCCTAATATCCATTCATCGCCTTCCCTCAACAACGATATATCCTTTTGCTCCAACGCCAAGGCAAGTTGCTCGGGCGCTCCGATATAGTGGATGTTGATCCGCGCCTCGTCACGCGACAGCAGAACCAATTCCACACTGTTGATCACGGCGACGCCGTCCAGCAATTTGCGCACTTGAAGCCAGTCCTTGAGGCCGCCGATGCGCACAGTCGCCGCCACCACGGAGCGTTGCCCGACCTGCAACAGGTTATCCATCTTCCAATTGTCCTCGACTCTAAGCGTCAACTCCAAGGCGGCGCGGCGCATCAAGCCTTCGAAGCTTTCACCTTCAACCGAAAGGAAAACTTCGGAAACGGTATGATCGTCCAAGGTCGAACCGTATCGGGTAACGAAGACCTCCAAAACCGGCCTTCCGAATTCGTCAAGGCGCTGGATGGCGTGAGCCACCAACGCATCGCCCGCGCCGTAACGCTTAACAATTTCAATAAGACGCTGGCGGTCTCCGGCCAGCGCTTGCTCGGCGCCGATGATGGCGATGTCTTGCAAGTCCCCCACCGGCAACAGCGTCGGCACCAAACTGTCCCTGATCGGCCTGTCGGCCCAAGCTTCGCGCCAGGGATTGGGATCGTCGAAAAGCAATTTCGTTCCCGCCGTCTCGAACACCGGCAGCACCAGAACCGGTTTGCTGGGGGTCTCGGCGAAAGATACGGCGAAATTTGTTAGAAGGCGGCGCACCTCTCCGCCCTTGAACCGGAAATCCAGTTTAGCCAAGTAACGCACGGAAGACGTCTTTTCCTCGGCAACCGAAAAATCGGAAAGGTATGGATTGATCTCATCACGGCTAAGATCCGGCAAATACCCGTAGTCGACGCGCACCACAAGGCGCTCCAGCAGCCGCCTGAAGGCGACGACTTGTCCTTGGGCCATGGCCTGGTCCCGGGCCTTGGCGGCAGTCTCTGCGGTAACGTCCACGTCGACCCTCTTGACCTCGAAAACGTCCATGGCCTGCGCCCACGCCGAGCCGCTGGGCGGCGCCGACAAAATGGCGAAAAGCAACGCCAATAGCGCGGCGGCGGATAAACGTCGATGGATCATTTCAATAGAGCCCCGGATACAGTATATCTTTTAACAACCCTGAGATTAGCACAACATCCCACAGGAGGAAGGCATTACCGGACTTAGTTATAAAGATGCAGGCGTAAACATAGATGCTGGGAACGACTTGGTTGAAGCAATCAAACCTTTGGCCAAGTCGACCATGCGTAGCGGAGTCGCTTCGGGTTTGGGCGGATTCGGGGCCATGTTCGACCTCAAGGACGCGGGCTACACGGACCCGGTGCTGGTGTCCGGGACCGACGGCGTCGGCACCAAGCTTA
>CAJXGZ010000263.1 GCA_913053795.1 uncultured Rhodospirillales bacterium
TGAACCAAAATTGCTCTGACGGAATGGGTCAATTTGGTCCGGAAATGCTCTAGGAGATAGGTTCTATCCCATGTCCGATTCTAACCAGAACAGGCGACTTCCGGCGGTTCCTGGGCACTGTTTTCAAACCTCGTGGTTCTGGCGCGCCATGCCCGCGGGCATGCGCCGGCGTTGGTGGATGTTTCGCTCCATGGATCTGATCGCCCGGCTCTGGCCGGTCTTCAAACGCCGCCGCGGTCTGTTGGTGGTGCGCATGGACGGCATCGGCGACATGGTTCTATTCCGCAACGCCCTTGATCATTACGCCGAGGTTTTTGGCGTCGCGCAAGAAGACGTCACGGTGCTTGGCTGTGAAAGTTGGGCCAGCGTCGCCGGTGTGATTTTCGCCGGTTATCGCGTTATCGCCATCAACGAGCATGCCTACGCCCGCCGCCCGTTTTACCGGTTCAAGATTTCCCTTTGGGTGCGCTCGCTGGCCCCCGCCATCACCGTTTGCGATTCATATTTGCGCCGGGCGTTGATGGCCGACAGCTTGGCGTGGGTTTCCGGCGCCCCCAGGACCGTGGTTTCCCTGCCTTATATTAACGAGCCGACGCGAGCCGAGTTCACGTACTACCTGAGCCAGGTTAACGAGATCATTAAGACCGGCGACTACCCCACGCACGAGGTGATCCGTCATTTTCGCTTCGTTTCGACCGTCGCCGGCCGTGAAATCCCGCCGCTCCCGCCGAAAATCGCATGGCGCGACAACAAAGGCCCCATTGATGAGGGCGCACCTTACGTGGTCCTTAATCCCGGCAGTAACGAGCCAGGACGCCGCTGGCCTCTGGCCGGATATCTGAACATCGCGCAGCGCCTTCTCAAGCAGGGCTTTCGCGTGGTTTTTGTCGGGACTCACGAAGAAAAACCCGACGAGGAAAAGATGCGCGCCCTCCAGGGAAAGCCCGGCGTTATCAACCTCATTGGCCGCACAAGCCTGCCGGAGCTTTTGGACCTTATGAATCATGCGGCCGGAATGATCAGCAACGACACCGGTCCAGCCCATCTGGGCATCGCCTTGGGCGCGCCAATCCTCGTTATCGTCGGCGGCGGCCATTTCGGCAGCTTTGTTCCTTACCCCAAAGACATAACGCCCGCTAACGCACGGTTTATTTTTCACGAAATGGACTGCTATCACTGTTTTTGGAGATGCCACAAACGCCAAAGCAAATTTCATGTTTTCCCCTGCATCGACGCCATCAGCGAGGACCGGGTGTGGCGTGAAATAGAAGGGCTGCTGAAGGCCGGCCGCAAGGCGGCTTGAGGTGGCGCGCTTCAAACTTATGGATCTGGTTGATTGGTATGTGGGGCTGAGAGCGCGGCGCCGGGACCCGGACCGTGCGCGGCGCGGGGTGTTGCTGGTTTCCAGCGGCGGTTTAGGCGACACCATCCTGTTTTCTCTTATGGCCCCCCGCTTTATGGCGCTGGCCCAGGACGGCGAACCGGTTCATGTGCTGGTCCAGTCCAAGTCCCTGGCCGTGGCTTTCCTGTTTCTCCCCGGCGTTGATCTCCGCGGCGTGGACTATCGCCGGTTCCTGCGCAGTCCCCTCTATCGTCTGCGCGCCAGTTTGGATTTTTTTAAGGCGGGCTATCGTCTGGCCATCAGCACCGATCACCTGCGCTTGCCGACGGTGGACGACGCCATTGTCCTGGCGTGCGGCGCCGAGCAGACCATGGCTCTAGAGCCCCGCTCCTGGCCCAAGCATGACAAACGGCTTCAGGCGAACCGCGGCAAATACAGCAGATGGGTCAAGGTCAAGCCTGGAATGGCGCACCGCATGGCGCGTTGGACGGAGCTTGCCAACGCCCTGACGGGCCGAGACGACCCGCAGCCCATAGTTAGTTTCGATCACGGAATATTACCGCCTCCAGCCCAGCGCACACGGCCTTTTGTTATTTTGCATCCGTTCTCCGCCATTTCCGAGCGCCAGCATCCGCCCGAGCTTTTTCGGTTAATTATCAAGGCCTTGCCATCGGATCATGATGTAATCTTGTCGATGGGGCCTGGTGACTTGGCGCACAATCCCCGCTTTCGCGCTCTTCTTGATTTTCCCAACGTTACAAAAAACGAAGCGGAGCTAATAAAAAAAATGGCCTTGATTCGCGCGGCGCGCCTGGTTGTGTCGGTGGACACCTCGGTGATGCACCTGGCCGTGGGCGCGGGCGCCCCCACCTTGTGCGTAGCCAGCGCCGCCCATGTGGTCGACAGCATTCCTTACGATTCTCGTATAACGCCGGATAATGTGACCTTCCTCTTCCATGACATGGATTGCCGGGGGTGTCTCGGCGCCTGCGTTCATCCCCTTGAGGACGGCATGTATCCGTGCGTCGCCCGGCTTGACCACGAAGAAGCGGCGGCCAAAGCTCTGGTGCTTCTTGAAAAGGAAAAAACCACGTGAAAAGCTGGATGCAGGCCTCGAGGGTTTATCTCGACCGCCGGGTTGTCATTATTCTCTTCCTTGGTTTTTCCAGCGGCCTGCCTCTTCTCTTGGTTTTTTCCACATTGTCCGTTTGGCTGGAGGTGGAGCAGGTTTCGCTCGCCGTCATCGGGCTCTTTTCCCTGGTCCGCACCCCCTACACCTTCAAATTCCTGTGGGCGCCGCTGATTGACCGGGCGCCCTTGCCGGTTCTTGATGGTTTGCTGGGCCGCCGCCGCAGTTGGGCGCTTTTAACGCAAATAGCGCTGATGGCGGCGATCTTCGCAATGTCCACAACCCGTCCCGGAGAAGACCCCTTGGCCACCGCCCTGTTCGCCTTGCTGGTGGCGTTCTGCTCGGCCAGCCAGGACATCGTCATCGACGCTTATCGGGTGGAATCCCTGGACGAGTCGCAACAGGGGGCGGGCGCCGGCGCCATCGTTCTCGGCTACCGGGTGGGCATGCTGAGCGCCGGCGCCGGGGCTTTGTGGCTGGCCACGGTCCTGACTTGGCCGCAAATCTATATGACCATGGGGGCGCTGGTCGTTGTCGGCATGATCACCATTATTTGCGCCCGCGAGCCCCAGGCGGACAAATCGCAGCTTGCCGCAAAGAATGAGGAAAACCGCCTTGCCGAGGATTTGGCGTCCAAACACCCCGCATGGTTGGCGCGTTTGCTGGCGTGGTTTTATGAAGCCGTCTGGGCGCCGTTCAAGGATTTTATGGGCCGTCCCGGCTGGACCGCCATCCTGCTGTTCATCATGCTTTATAAGCTGGGCGAGGCCTATCTTGGGGTGATGGCCAATCCATTCTATTTAAGAATGGGGTTTTCAACGGACGAGATCGCCAACGTCAGCAAAATTTTCGGCCTCGGCGCCACCCTGGTGGGGGCTCTGGCGGGCGGAATCATGGTCAGCCGCTACGGAATCATGCGGAGCCTGATGATTTGCGGAGTCTTGCAGATCGCCGGAACCCTGATGTACAGCGTTCAGGCCCTGGTTGGTTACGACATCCCGACCTTGATGCTGACCATCACCGCCGAAAACGTCACCGCCGGCATG
>CAJXGZ010000264.1 GCA_913053795.1 uncultured Rhodospirillales bacterium
CGTCGGCAATGGGCGGGCTGGCGGCAGCCGGCAGCACCGCCCGGTCCCACCGCGTGAGGGGTTTGGCAGTGCCCACAAGCTTGGTATTTTGGGCTTTGTGCGGGGCGATCAGCGGATTTGCGTAAGTAAACCGGTTTGGCGTCTGGCCAAGCGCTAACACATCTGCGGCCTTGGCCGCCGGCGCGCTTTCCGCCGGGGTGGTTGGGCTTTCGCTCCGGGCAGTGGTTTCATCTTCCCCGCCGGCGACCCCCAGCGCCTGATGCGCGCTTATGAGGTGGCGGTGGCGACGGGAGTCTCCCTGGGCCAGTGGGTGGAGCGGCAAAGCCCGGAGCCCGATTTCAAGGCGCGCTTCGCCGCCGTGGTCCTGGTTCCCGAGCGCCAGGACCTCTACCAAGCCATCAACGCCCGCTTCGACGTTATGATGGCGGCGGGCGCCCTCGAGGAAGCGGCGGCGCTGGGCGCCTTGGGGCTGGACAAGGGCCTGCCCGCCATGAAGGCGCTCGGCGTCCCTGAGCTTTTGGCCCATTTGGAGGGCGCCTTGTCCCTTGAAGAGGCGGTGGAGAAGGCCAAGCGGGCGTCCAGGAATTTCGCCAAGCGGCAGCTCACCTGGCTGCGCCATCAGGACTTGGGATGCCCGGCGGAAATATATCCTGCGCAATATTCGGAAAGTCTGTGTAAAAAAATCTTTTCATTTATTCGAAAAAACCTATTGACTACGCAATCATGATCCACTAAGTTGATGATCCCCCCATAATTAATAACACCCCATAATTAATAACAGTGGGGATGATATCCCCACCTCCCGGCCGGAGCTTATTCGGCCGGGACGTTTTTATAAGCGCTCGAGAAGGAAGAAGAACAAAATGCTTAAGAAAGAGATGACCGGAGCGGAAATCATCATGCGCGCCCTGAAGGACCAGGGCGTGAAGATCATGTTCGGCTATCCCGGCGGCGTCACCCTTCCCTTGTACGACGAGATTCACAGGCAAAAGCACGTGCGCCATATCCTGTGCCGCCATGAGCAGGGGTGCATGCACGCCGCCGAGGGTTATGCGCGCTCCACCGGCAAGACCGGCGTCGCCCTGGTGACCTCCGGCCCCGGCGCCACCAACACGGTCACCGGCCTCGCCAACGCCTTGTTGGACAGCACGCCGCTGGTTTGCCTCACCGGACAGGTGCCGACCCAGATGATCGGCAACGACGCCTTTCAGGAAGCCGACACCACCGGCATTACCCGTTCGTGCACCAAGCACAATTATCTGGTCAAGGACACCCGCGATCTGGCGCGCATTATCCACGAGGCCTTTCACGTCGCCTCAAAGGGGCGCCCCGGCCCGGTGGTGATCGACCTGCCCAAGGATGTGATCACCGGCCGCGGCGATTACATCGAGCCGAGAAAGGTCATTCACAGGACCTATCAGCCCAGGGTCAAGGGCGACAAAACGCGCATCGAAGAGGCGGTGAAGCTGCTGGCCGGGGCCGAGCGCCCCATACTCTACGGCGGCGGCGGCGTCATCAATTCCGGGCCAAAGGCTTCCAAGCTGTTGCAAAAGCTGGCGCATATGACGGGTTTTCCCTGCACCTTGACGCTGATGGGGTTGGGGGCGTTTCCGGCGTCGGACAAGCAGTTCGTCGGCATGCCCGGCATGCACGGAACTTATGAAGCCAACATGGCCATGCACGGCTGCGACGTCATGGCCTGCATCGGCGCCCGCTTCGACGACCGGGTTACCGGGCGGCTGGACGGCTTCGCCCCAAACGCCAAGAAAATTCATATCGACATCGATCCGTCCTCCATCAACAAGAACGTGATGGTGGACGTGCCTATCGTCGGCGACGTCGGCCTTGTGCTGGAGGACATGATCAAGGCGTGGAAGTCCGCCAGGGCCAAGGTCAACCAGCAGGCGCTGGAGGATTGGTGGAAAACCATCGACGGCTGGCGGGCGCGCGATTGCTTAAGCTACAAGAACAACGGCAATCTGACCAAGCCCCAGTTCGTTCTCGACCGCTTGAACGACTTGCTGAAGGGCCGCGACGTCTACGTCAGCACCGACGTCGGCCAGCACCAGATGTGGGCGTCCCAGTACATCGGCTTCGAGGAGCCCAACCGGCTGCTGACCTCGGGCGGCCTCGGCACCATGGGCTTCGGCCTTCCGGCGGCGGTGGGCGCTCAGTTCGCGCATCCCAAGGCGCTGGTGGTCTGCGTGACGTCTGAATCCTCCATCCAGATGAACATCCAGGAGCTTTCCACGGCCATCACCCACGGCTTGCCCCTGAAGATTCTGATACTCAACAACGCGGCGCTCGGCATGGTGCGCCAGTGGCAGGAGCTGTTCTTCGACGAGCGCTATTCCCATAGCCTGATGGAATGCCAGCCCGACTTCGTCAAGCTGGTGGAGGCCTACGGCGGCAAGGGCATGTTTGTCGAGAAGCCCAGCGAAGTGGAGACGGCGCTCGAGGAAATGCTGGACCACGACGGCCTGGTGATGCTCAACCTGCGCATCGATCCCAAGGCCAACGTGTTCCCCATGATCACCGCCGGCGCCGCCCACAACGAAATGATCTTCGCCGCCGAGGAATCCGAAGCGGCGGAGGACGATGAAGACGTTGTGCTGGCTTAATTTAAATAGTTGAGGCATATATTTCAGCCATGACTGAAAAAGACCAAGATATCCGATTCCACACTATCGCCGTTCTCGTCGACAACGAGGCGGGGGTGCTGGCGCGCGTCGCCGGGCTGTTTTCGGGCCGCGGCTACAACATCGAAAGCCTGACCGTGGCCGAGGTGAGCCACGCCAAGAACCTGTCGCGCATCACCATCGTCACCTCGGGCACCGAGCAGATCATCGAGCAGATCAAGGCGCAACTGGAACGCCTGGTGCCCGTGCACAAGGTTAGCGATCTCACCATGCTGGGACCCCATGTGAAGCGCGAACTGGCGCTGGTCAAGGTCAGGGGCGTCGGCGAGCAACGCGTCGAATCCTTGCGCATCGCCGATGTTTTCCGCGCCCGCGCCGTGGACAGCACCAATGAGTCCTTCATTTTCGAAATTGTCGGCGACACCGGCAAGCTGGACGCCTTCATCAAGCTGATGAAGCCGTTGGGGCTTGTCGACGTGTCGCGCACCGGCGTCGCCGCCATCGCCCTCGACGCTCCATCGGTCCTGACGACGGGTGCATCTCCCGAGACGATGGAGGAGGCCGAGGAGATCGGGCGACGCATGGGCCGCGACGTTCGTCACGAGCGGGCGCGCCCGGTGCTCTTTTTCGCCCTGCCGAATCGAGGCGTCTCTCTCGCGCTGTCGGCGTTCGAGGGGTGCGCCAACGCCCAGGTGATCATGGGTGGTGGCCTCTCTCCGAGCGGCAACGCGGCCGTACGAATCGTGGGCGAAGTGCCTCGCGACGCCGGCGGCCTCGTCGCCTGCCGCCTCGATGGCGGGTATCGACTCGCGGTGGGCCAGAGCCCCGGCGTCGTGCCCCTCGGCGACTTCGAGACCGTGGACGCGAT
>CAJXGZ010000265.1 GCA_913053795.1 uncultured Rhodospirillales bacterium
GCTGCCGGTGCTGGCGGGCTACATCGTGGCGGCGGAGGAACAGGGCGTCGACCGGGCACTCCTTTCCGGCACCATCCAAAACGACATCCTCAAGGAATTCATGGTGCGCAACACCTATATCTATCCCCCCGCCCCCTCCATGCGCATCGTCGCCGACGTCATCGAATACGCGACGCAAAAGATGCCGCGCTTCAACCCCATTTCCGTTTCCGGCTATCACATGCACGAGGCCGGCGCGACCGCCGTTCAGGAGCTGGCCTTTACCCTCGCCGACGGCGTGGAATATTTGCGCGGCGGGGTTGGGCGCGGGCTCGGCATCGACGATTTCGCCCCCAGGGTTTCGTTCTTCTTCGCCATCGGCATGAACTTTTTCATGGAGGTGGCGAAATTGCGCGCGGCCAGACTGCTGTGGTCGGAACTGGTGGCCCCTTTTAAGCCCCGCGATCCGCGCTCGCAAATGCTGCGCACCCATTGCCAGACCTCGGGCGTCTCACTGGCCGCCGAAGACCCGTATAACAACGTCGCGCGCACCACGCTCGAAGCCCTGGCCGCGGTGCTGGGCGGAACCCAGAGCCTGCACACCAACGCGCTGGATGAAGCCCTGGCCCTGCCGACCCCGTTTTCGGCCCGGATCGCGCGCAACACCCAGCTTATCCTGGCCGAGGAAACAAGCATCCCCAATGTGATCGATCCCTTGGGCGGCAGTTATTACGTGGAAAGCCTGACCGCGTCGCTGGCCGCCGAGGCGCGCAAGCTGATCGCCCGGGTCGAAGGCATGGGCGGCATGACCAAGGCGGTCGAGGCGGGCCTGCCCCAGCGCCTGATCGGCGAGGCGGCGGCGCGCAAGCAAGCAAAGATCGACCGGGGCGAGGATGTCGTCGTCGGGGTCAACAAGTACCGCCCCCCCGATGGAAAAGAAACCGGCGAGAAGGTCGATCTGCTCGACGTGGACAATGCCGCCGTGCGTGAAGCCCAGATCGCAAGGCTAAAGGCGTTGCGCGCCAACCGCGACGAAGCCGCGTGTAAAAACGCGCTTGCCGCCATGACCCGGGCCGCGGAAACCGGGCAAGGCAATTTGCTGGAACTTTCGGTGACCGCGTCGCGCGCGCGCGCCAGCCTGGGCGAAATGTCCGACGCCCTGGAAAAGGTCTTTACCCGCCACCGGGCCCAGATCCACGCCGTCACCGGGGTTTACGGCTCGGCTTACGAAGGCGACGAAGGCTTCGCCAAGATCAAGGAAGAAGTGGACTCTTTTGCCCGCGAGACCGGCCGCAGGCCACGCTTGCTAGTCGCCAAGATGGGCCAGGACGGGCACGACAGGGGGGCCAAGGTCATCGCCACCTCTTTCGCCGATCTCGGCTTCGAGGTGGACCTGGGCGCTTTGTTCCAGACCCCGGGGGAAGCCGCCCGCGAGGCCATAGAAAACGACGTTCACGTGGTCGGGGTGTCGTCTCAGGCGGCAGGACACAAAACCCTGGTCCCGGACCTGATCGAGGAACTAAAACGGCTCGGCGGAAACGACATCATCGTCGTTTGCGGTGGCGTCGTTCCGGCCCAGGACTACGGCTTCCTGATGGACCGCGGTGTCGCCGCCGTCTATGGCCCCGGAACCCATATCCCGACCGCGGCGGCCGAGGTCATGGCCCTGGTCCGCGACCGCCACCGGCGGTCTTAAGCTAACACCTTGCATTCCCTGGGGTGGGGCGGTATAACCCCGCCCTCGACCAGCGGTCCGGCGCGGGCATGCCCAGCCGCTTGAACATTGGCGCCTCTCTTAAAGATTTAAGGAACGCAAAATGCCCAAGTTGAAGACCAAATCCAGCGCCAAAAAGCGCTTTCGCTTCACCGCCTCGGGAAAGGTGCGGGCGAACCCGTCCTGCCTCAGCCATTTTCTTCGGCGGCGTTCGCAAAAGATGAAGCGCCAAGCGCGCGGCACCATGATCCTGTCCGCCGCCGACGCCCGCATCGTCAAATCCTACATGCCCAACGGCTGAGGAGGATAGACACATGGCGCGCGTAAAACGGGGCGTCACCAGCCACGCCCGTCACAGAAAAATCATTAAACAGGCGAAAGGCTATCGGGGCCGCTCCAAGAGCAGCTTCCGCATCGCCATCGAGCGCGTGGAAAAGGGACTGCAGTACGCCTACCGCGACCGGCGCACCCGCAAGCGCCAGTTCCGCCGGCTGTGGATCCAGCGCATCAACGCCGGCGCGCGGGAGCACGGGGTTACCTATTCCCAGTTCATGAACGGTTTGCAAAAAGCGGGGATCGAGCTTGACCGAAAGGTTCTGTCCGACCTCGCCGTCAGGGAGCCGGACGCGTTCAAGGCGTTGGTGGATCAGGCTCAGGCCGCTCTCGCCAAAACAACGTAAAGCGCAAACGCCCTTGAGCGCCCGTCCGGGAAGTAAGTGATGGAAAATCTGGACACCCTGCGCTCAGAGATGTTGGCTTGCGTCGGCGCCGCGAACGATCTCGACGCCCTGGAGAGCTTGCGCGTCTCTGCGCTCGGCAAGAAGGGTAAAATCACCCAGCTCATGAAGGGGCTGGGCGCCATGGACCCAAAACAGCGCAAAACCTCTGGCCAGGCCCTGAACGCGCTGAAGAGCCAAATCGCCGAAGCCATCGAGACGCGCAAAGGAAACATTGCCGCCGGCGCCCTTGACGCCCGGCTCATGGAAGAGCGCATCGACGTCACCCTGCCGGCGCGCCCCCAGCCCCAGGGGCGCATTCACCCCATCAGCCAGACCATCGACGAAGTTGTCGCCATCTTCGGCGAGATGGGGCTGAGCGTGGCCGAGGGGCCGGACATCGAAAGCGACTGGCGCAACTTCACAGCGCTGAACATTCCCCCCGGCCATCCGGCGCGGCAAGAACACGACACCTTCTATCTTCCCGGCGAAGACAACGACAATGGGGGAAAGCGCAAGCTTTTAAGGACCCACACCTCGCCGGTGCAGATCCACACCATGCAGGACAATGCGCCGCCCATCCGCATTATCGTTCCGGGGCGGACCTACCGCTGCGACTACGACGCCACCCATTCGCCCATGTTCCACCAGGTGGAGGGCCTGGTGGTGGACGAGTCCTCCCACATGGGACATTTAAAAGGATGCCTGATCGAGTTCTTCCGCGCCTTTTTCGGCGTCGAGGATTTGCCGGTGCGTTTCCGCCCAAGTTACTTCCCCTTCACCGAGCCCTCGGCGGAAGTGGACATCGGCTGCACCCGCGAAGGCGGAGAGTTTCGCATCGGCCACGGCGGCGGCTGCTTCGGCTGCGGGGATTTACTGGAAAGAGCCGTGCCTTGTCAGGTCCACGGGTAACCTGACCCTTTCCGGTGAGCAGACCATTAACGGGGTGGTGACTTCGGCCAGCCGTGTCCTGGCTATGGACCAAACAGCTCCGGCGGAGAACGGGGCTTACGTTACGGCAGCGGGGGCGTGGGCGCGGGCGGCTCCGATGGATACCTGGGCGGAGTTTGTGGGCGCCGTGGTTATCGTCTCG
>CAJXGZ010000266.1 GCA_913053795.1 uncultured Rhodospirillales bacterium
TTTGATTCCATATTACAAAAAATGAAAGCGCGCCTTGACGACTTCCCATTTTCAGCGCCCAAGGGCGCCACGTTGACCATGATGTGGCGGCGTGACGAGGACTATTATGAAAAGGGAACCGGCTGGCGGAAAACCGACAGCCACGTCTTTCTTAACCAGGGAATCCACTGGCTCGACGTGCTGAATTGGTTTTTTGGCGAGCCCCAACAAATCCATGCCGTTTCAAGGGTTACGCGCCCGTTTCTTTCCTGCGCCGATCAAACGGGGGCCGTTATTTCCTATCCCTCCGCCGTCGTCACCCTCACCGGAGGAACATTCGCCGGCGCGTCCTATCCCGACCAATTCATCATCTATTCAGAGGCGGACCGACTGGATTACCAGGAAATAACGGCGCGAGGACAGCCGTCGCGCCTTCAGCGCAGATTATTGCGGCGTCCGCCTCCCGCCGATCCCATGGCCTTGCAGGTTCGGGATTTCATTGACAGCATTCGCGAAAATCGTGCGCCGCTCACCACCGTCGACGCGGCGGTGAGGGCTCTTCGGTTGGCGATGACAATTAGCCGCGTAGACCACTAGACCAGGAATGCGTCTAACCCTGTTTTTCACCCGCGGCGTTTCCCTTCGCATTTGGCGCGAGGCGGGGATTCTTGATCGCGAACTCGCCCTTTACCGGCGGCTCATGGATCGCGGGGTTCTTGTGGATTTCATCACTTGGGGGGACGCGGGCGACCTTGAGTATGGCGAGGTTCTGGGCGGGATTCGAATCTTCTGCAATCGTTGGAGGCTAAGGCGCGGGCTTTACGAGCGCTTGATTCCATGGCTGCATTTTCGCGCCCTTCGTAGCGCCGACGTGGTCAAGAGCAATCAGATGGACGGCGCCGACGCGGCCCTGGAGGCGGCGCGCTTTTGGGGCAAGCCTTTGGTCGCCCGCTGCGGGTACATGGCGTCCGATTTCGCCGCCCGTGAGCAGGGCGTGGACGCGCCAGAGACCCGCCGTCTGCTCAATCTGGAATCCACCGTTTTCGAGGCGGCGGACAGGGTGGTGGTGAGCACCCAAGCCATGGCCGATGAGGTTGCGGCGCGCATCCCAAAGGCCGGCGGTAAATTGGCGGTGCATCCAAACTTTGTCGACACGGAGTTGTTCAAGCCGGACGCCGGCGCCAAGCCCGATGTGGACGTGTTGTTCATCGGCCGCTTTCATGCGCAAAAGAATGTGGAGAACCTGCTTGAGGCGTTGGCGCGGACGCGGGTTTCGGCCCGCCTAATCGGCGAAGGCCCCCTTAAGGAGACCTTGCGCGGAAAATATGGCGACTTGGATGGGCGGCTCGCCTGGGACAATCGTGTGGACCATGCGTCCCTTCCCGCTTTGATCAACGGCGCCCGTCTGTTCGTTTTCCCCTCCAACTATGAAGGGCACCCCAAGGTATTGCTGGAGGCCATGGCCTGCGGCGGAGCGGTGATCGGCGGCGATTCCCCCGGCGTCAGGGAAGAGATCGACCATGGCGTCAACGGCTGGCTTTGCGGCCTTGCCCCCGACGCCATCGCCGAGGCTATTCAAAACTTGCTTGGCAAGGATGAGGAGCGCAAAAAGCTGGGAGAGGCGGCGCGGGACTATGTGGCGGCGCGCTATTCGTTGGATACAATCGCTCAGAAGGAACTGGCTCTCTTTCAGGAAATGACCGGTTAAGCATGGACTCTTTTATCAACAAAATCATCCGGCGGTTGGTCCGGTTGGTCCCGGTGGAAAAGCTGGCGGGCCTTATCGCCGGTTTGGCGCGGGACCGCGTCAAGTCCATGGCCCCGGATGAGTCGTTGCGGATGCTGCTTCGCCTCGATCAAGACCTCTATGAGCTTACCGGAAGCCTGGCGGCGGCTTACGGCCAGGGGCGCCGTGAAGGCGTGGGAGAGCTTCGGCATCCTGGCGCCGTGGGACACTTTCGGCTGGCGGCGCCGGGGAAGCTGGTTCTGGGGCGAACGCGGCGAGGCCTTTGTCGAGTCCATGGTTCAGGACCTCATCAAGCGCCACCGCAGGGAAGGTCCCTGGTTCGGCGCCGGGGGATCAGTGGGGAGGGGCGCCGCGCTTTATCATGGGATCAAATATAAATGCGATGGCGTCTATGTCATGTGCCCGCAGGTGGACTTGGCGGCCAAGATCGCGGAAGAAAAAGCAAATGACGCCGAAGGCCCCTACGCCCATCTGCAAGGGGGTTCCAAAGACGCCGTCCCGGAACTGCTGGGCCTTGCCGAGAGCCAGGAGAAACTGCCGCCTATGTTTCTGGTTCAAAATCAGTTTGATCACGTCAATCCCTTCGCTGAACACGGCTTCAAGCTGCTCGATGTCTACAACCGCAAGAAAGGCTGGTGCGGGCTTCGCGTCTATCCGGCCATCGGCCATGGCGGCGATGGCGCCCGGGACGAGGCGAAATTGTTCTTCGGACATATCCTGGACAAGGCGCCGCTCTAATATGCCGGTGGTCAGCGTTCTCATGTCCGTTCACAATGGCCAGCGGTACTTGCGCGAGGCCGTGGACGGCATTTTGGCGCAATCTTTCGAAAACTTTGAATTCCTCATCATCGATGACGCATCGACGGACGGAACCGCCCGGATTCTCGACGGCTATGACGATCCGCGCATGGTGCGGCTCTTTAACAAAAAGAACTTAGGCTTAACCCGCTCCCTGAACCGGGGGCTGAAGGAAGCCAGGGGCGTCTTCATCGCTCGGCAGGATGACGACGACATTTCCCTTCCCGAACGCTTGGCAAGTCAGGTTTCCGTGATGGAAGGGGACTTAAACGTCGTATTGTGCGCGGGAAACACCGAGATCATTGATTCGGATGGACGGACCATCGCCCGCTCGCGCCGCGACTGCGATCCCGACCTGGTGGGGTGGTATTTGATGTTTCACAATCACATCGCCGGTCACGGCCAAGTCATGTTCCGCGCCGATGTTGCGCACCGCCTTGGGGGGTACGATGAGAAAATGACCGCCAGCCAGGACCACGAGTTCTGGCTGAGATTGGCCGATGCCGGAAAGATCATGATCGTCAACAAGACGTTCCTGAAAACCCGCCTCCATGAAGGGCGTCTTTCCAATACAAAGGCCGAAGAGCAGGAGCGGCTCAGCCTTCAGACCTCGCAAAAGGCGATAAGGCGCCGTACGGGGCTAAGCCTCGGCCTGAGAACGGTTCGCCGTCTTCGACGTTTCTGGTCGGGAGATTTTAGAAACCTGGAAAGCCCGGAGAACATTCACCGATTGTTGGTCCAGATCCTTGACGGACAAGGCGCGAGGAAGCGGCGTCAATCCGTCGCCCGCCAGTTCCTCAAATGGGCCGGAAAGCTCAGTCTACGCCAGGAATTCGGCGATCATCTGCGGATGACCAGATACGCCTTCAAGTGGGCGCCGGGGGCGGCCGTGCGCTATTGGCTGTGGGACATGTGGGCTAAACGGCTGGGCCTTGGGGACGTGCGCGAGGGGGGAACCGGTTGAACGATCTCACGG
>CAJXGZ010000267.1 GCA_913053795.1 uncultured Rhodospirillales bacterium
GCCCCTCGCAAGCGAGAGGCAGGCTCCCCAAGCCATCGCGCGGATCCCGTGACCGGGATTAGCGCCGTCTTGGCCATCCGGTGACGATCCTTCACGCAGTTTAAGAAGGGGCTTGCAGCCCCCACGCAGTCAAGATCAAGCCCTCCGTTTCTCTGTGGGCGAAATTTTCGGCACCGTGCCTCGCCCGCCTCTCGCTTGCGAGGGGCGGGCTGCGGCCGCACCAGAGCCGAAATTTTCGATCCTGACAGCTTCCCCCCGCTCATTGCCGCTAGGGCTAGTCAGGGTTGCATGTGTGCAACCCTGTTTTTTAAGAAAAGGAAAAGGCAATGACGAACAACAAAGCTGACATTTACACCCGCATCACCAATCAAATTGTGGCCGATTTGGAGCAAGGCGTCAGGCCGTGGCTCAAACCATGGAACGCCGAACATGCGGCGGGACGCATCACCCGCCCGTTGCGCCACAATGGAATCCCCTATCAGGGAATCAACGTTGTCATGTTGTGGTCGGCAGCCGTGGCCTGTGGCTACGCAGCACCCATCTGGATGACCTTCCGGCAAGCAAAGGAAATGGGCGCCCATGTCCGCAAGGGCGAAAAGGGCAATCTTGTTGTCTACGCCAACACCGTCACCAGAATGGAGATTGACGCGGACACCGGCGAGGAAGAAGACCGGGAAATCCCCTTCATGAAGGGCTACACCGTCTTTAACATCGAGCAAGTCGAAGGCTTGCCCGCACAGTTTTATGCGCCCGCCGAACCAAGGCTTGATCCGGTGCAGCGCATCGACCATGCCGAATCTTTCTTTGCCGCGACAGGCGCGGACATCCGCCCTGGCGGCAATCGGGCCTGTTACAGCGTCACACATGACCGCGTGCAGATGCCGCCCTTTGAAACCTTCCGCGACGCCGAGTCCTATTACGCCACCCTCGCGCATGAATGCTCACACTGGACGCGGCACCCCAACCGCCTTGACCGTGAATTCGGGCGCAACAAATGGGGCGATGAAGGTTACGCCATGGAAGAACTGGTCGCCGAGCTTGGCGCGGCTTTTTTGTCCGCCGACCTCGATCTGACGCCTGAACCCCGCGACGACCACGCTGCCTATATCGCTTCATGGCTCAAGGCCTTGAAGAACGACAAGCGCGCGATCTTCACCGCCGCGTCCCATGCGCAGCGCGCAGCCGATTATCTGAACGGCTTGCAGCCTGTCCCGCTGGCAGAGGCCGCCGCGTGAAATTTCACCTTGGGCGGCGCGAAATGGCCGGGGCATGAACATGCCCCGGCCTTTCGTGCTAATGTCAACGGATCAACAGGAGGATTCCCATTGAACGACGATTCCAAAAAGCCGGTGCCTGTCACCATCACGGTGCAGCAGTGGCAGCTTGACTATTCCCGGCGGCAAATGACGGACGGGGGCTATACAACCCCGACCGATTTTTTGCAGGCCGTTCTAAACACCGGCCTCCTGCACCACATCCCCGAAGAAGCATGGCCGCCAATGACCGAAGAGGAAAAGTCAAAGCTGAAAGAATATATGAATCGGGATGATGTAGACCCGGAAATTCCCTTCTGATGAACGGCCCATCCGGCTTTCCTCTGGTCTTGGCGGCTAGGGCTTTTCGCCCTGGCGCAGACCAGACCGCCCGGACGGGCGGCCTAAATTCCGGGCAACGCCCCCTAAAAACGCGGGGCAGGGTAGCGCGCCTGAACCTGGCGCTCATATTGTCGCCGTTGTTTCTTGCGCCCCGCGCGGGCGAACCTCTGAAACTGATTATCGAGCCTTTGGCGTTTTTTCCGTTCGCGCCTGTTTATGTCGTCGATGATCAGCAGGACCAGCAGCGGAGCAATAACAAGGCTCCAGTTGGCTTGAGCGTTAAATTGTGTGCTGATTGAGTCCATGTTTTTTCTCCTCATTTTTTCAGGACCGGCCTATCCGGACCTTTCATGAGGACCACCAAACATGTCTTGCGACGGCTGCACCCCCATCCACTAAAAGAGGGGGGCCGTAACGCAGAGAAGGAGGCTTGCCCTTGCAGCCGCCCGAGCGAGATATGAAACTTTTGTGGACTGAAAGGACGGGAGGCCGCTTCCTTAAAATTCGGAGAAGAAGCACTGGACGCAGATCAACCGATATCGAATCAGCCCCCGCCTTATTTTTTTGATTCCGTCAAACCGGCCTTCTGTAACACGCATCCACGCCGCTCTCATGACCGGGTGAACGCATAACCGGCCATCAGGTCTGTGAGAGTCGCCGTGCGTATCAAGCCTGTTAACGATTTCCGCCCGTTGTCAGATTTTCCCATTCCGCTTTAAGACCTGTCTCCCCGCACCAACCTTGCCTTTATCAGATCACACCGTCTTGTCACCGCTTCGCCCAAAGCTTCTCTGGGTCAATTTCCGGCCCGCATAAACGTGTAGTCCATTGACCCTGACCATCCGGCATGAACATGCCGCAGTCATCGGCTGGCACAGGGCCAGCCCTAAAAAAACGAAAGGTAAAAACAATGACTGACAAAAAACAGAAAAACGAACAGACAACCGAAAAGACTGGCGAAACCACGACTAACAAGCCCTATGGCCGCGCTTCAATCCCGGTCGAAATCTCTCGGGGCAACACCAAGTGGTACACAGTCGGTCCGGTCTGGAAAAAGAAAGACGGCGAAGGCTTCATAGTCGATATCGAAACGCTTCCGGTCCAGTTTATCACCGGCAATTTCGACGGCCCTCTCCGCGTCGTTATCACTCCCTCAAAAGATGAGGCATAACTTAAGCCAGGAGGCGCGGCCCGCAAGGTCCGCGCCTCTTTTCCGTTCCCGCCCGTAACATATGCCAACATCATACGATTGTGTGCAGCCTATCCGTTAAATCTCAAATGCTGTATTCTTAACAAATGACCGAACGATACGACCTCATTGTTTTCAAGAAATATAAATGGCAAGGCAAAGACCGCTATAAGCCCTATTTCGTCGGCGACGCGATTGCCGCCAAGAAGCCCGGCGATTTTGTCCTCGACATTCCCAAAGGTGTCTCAGTCTCGGGCCGGGTGATAATGTCTCCCAAATCCGACGAAACTCGTAACCACGAAGACCTTGTAACGCTCTATATGAGCGCCGCAGATGAACTTGGCATTTAACGCCTTCTGAAAAGGCGATGCTGGAACAAGAATATGACCGGCAAACAGCGACCGCCAACGGCGACGTGGTACGTGTAGTCGCTGCCACGCAAACCATGCCGTTTGCGATCCGACGCGCACGGCGCTTCGCCACTGAAAACAAAAATATTCTTGACCGCCTTGCCCAAGGCGACTTTACCGGCCTTTTTATCAAACTGGTATCAATGATATTGCCGCCGCGTTTTCTCAATCGGGAACGCCACAACCTTCGTCCATGACGGACAAACTTGCTCTCTTCTCGATGAATACACCTTGACCTGAACCAGCCAGCTTAGCCTATGACGAATTACCGTCGGCATGTTCGTCTCAATCA
>CAJXGZ010000268.1 GCA_913053795.1 uncultured Rhodospirillales bacterium
AAACGTCGTTCTGGGTGTTATAGACGTTGAACTTGCCCGTCGGCGTGATCAGCCGTTTATCCTTGATGACTTTCTTCAGCTTCAAGGTGGCGTCATCGACGACGACGATGGCCGATTCCAGGTTCTTAGCGTTCCACACCGAGAACCAGATTTCCGTTCCATCCTTATTGAACTCGCCCTGAACGACGCGGCGCGCGCCTTTCTTTATACCGGCCCATTTGGCGATCGGCAGGACCTTGTACGGCTTATCCAGGTTCTTGATATCGAACACGGCGACCGAGTGCATAATGTCATCGTCCGGATTGAGGGGCGTATCGACATACAGATAGCGGGAGTTCTTATGGGTCTTGACGAATAGCGACCCCCCGCCCTGGCCTTCAAGCGTCTGCACCACCTTCCAGGCCTGATCCGGGTAATTGATGGGATCGGTGCCGATCAAGGCCACGCTCTCGTCGCCCAGGTGGCTGGTTCCCCAGACGGGGCCGTATTTGGGATGCACGAAGTTGGCTCCTCGGCCGGGATGCGGCGTTGCGCCTGTATCGATCAGCGCCGTCAGTTTGCCCTCCTTGGTGTCGACGACGGCAATCTTGTTGGAGGCGTTGGCGGCGACCAGGAAGTAACGGCCGGTCGAATCGAAGCCGCCGTCATGCAGGAAACGCGCGGCTTCGATACTGGTGATCTTTAGGTTCTTGAGGTCGGAATAATCGACCATCAGAATCTTCCCGGTTTCCTTAACGTTGACCACGAATTCAGGCTTGTAGTGAGACGCCACGATGGCGGCGACCCGTGGTTCGGGGTGATATTCCTGGGTGTCCACCGTCATGCCGCGGGTGCTGACGATTTTCAGCGGCTCCAACGTATTGCCGTCCATGATGACGAACTGGGGCGGCCAATAGGTGCCCGAGATGGCGTATTTGTCTTCCCATCCCTTCATCTTCGATGTCTCGACCGAGCGCGCCTCGATGCCGGTGTCGATTTCGGCCACCGTCGTCGGGGGATCCATCCAAAGATCGATGAGGTTGACCTTGGCGTCGCGTCCGGTGGTGAGCAGGTAGCGTCCGGAAGCGGAGATGCGCGAGATGTGAACCGCGTAACCGGTCTTGATGACTATCTTGATCTCGTACGATTTGCCGTCGATCAGGGCGATTTCGCCACTGTCGCGAAGTGTAACCGCGAACAGGTTCTCGATATCCCAGTCGTTCATTTTCTTGGTCGGGCGCTTGTCGACTGGAACATGAACCTTCCAACTGGCCTTCATTTCCTTGAGCCCGTATTCAGGAGGTTGCGACGGGTCCTGCATCACATAACGGGCCATGATGTCGATCTGGTCCTCGGTTAAATCGCCCGAGGTGCCCCAACTCGGCATACCGCCCGGCGATCCGTAGGTGATGAAATCCTTGAGATACTCTTTGCCGAGTTTGCGGGTGATGTCGGGCGTCAGCGGTTTGCCCGTGGCCCCCTTGCGCAGGACGCCGTGGCAACCGGCGCACCGCTGGAAATAAAGCTCGGTCGCCTCGTCGAATTCCTTCGTCGACATCACAGGCACGCCCGGCTTCACGCCCGGATGCTCCAACGGCATCTTTTCCGCCGGCCCGAAAGGCAACTGATCCTTGGTGTGGTCTTCTTTTGGTTTTTGTTTGCCTTGCGTCAAAGCGTTCCCCGCGAACAATCCTACGGCAACGATGGCGAACAAAGCGATAAAAGTTATTTTTTTCAACATTTCACAACCTTCCCTTGTTATATAACCTAACGTCCCACAGGTTAGTCCCCATTATGCGCCTGATCGTACACAAATGGCTAGGCGCTTGACTTGATCTTCGTCAAGGTTGCGGATTGGGTCAAAAACTGCTGTTCACAGAGTTCTTTACACATATCCGCTTGGGGCGGCCTAGCGGACAACGCGGGCGGCGGCGCGCTATTTAAGCGGCCGCGCCAGAGCCGATAAGCGCGAGCCATTCCTTTTCCTCGAGGACTTTCACGCCCAGTTCGGCCGCTTTTTTGGCCTTGGAGCCGGCGTCGGCGCCGGCCACCACGAAATCGGTTTTCTTGGACACCGAGCCGGCGACGCGGGCGCCCAGGGATTCGGCGCGGGCCTTGGCCTCGCCCCGGCTCATGGCCGCCAACGCTCCGGTGAACACCACCGTTTTGCCGGCGATGGGCGAATGGGCCGTGTCCAGCGCCTTGAAGGGCTCCACCGTCAGCAAGCCGTTCAGGTCGTTCAGGACTTCGCGGTTATGGCCCTCCTTGATAAAGGCGAGGATGTCGCCGGCCACGGACTCGCCGATGCCGTCAATGTTTATAAGGTCGGCGTAGGCGTCCGAGTCCGGGTCCCCGGCCTTGTCCATGGCGGCGCGCCAGCCGTCCAGCTCACTGTAATGCTTGGCCAACAGCCTCGCCGTGGCTTGCCCGACCTGGGGAACGCCGAGGGCGTAAATGAACCGCTCCAACGAGATGGTCCGCCGCTGCGCGATGGCCTGGAACAGGTTGTCCGCCGACTTGTCGCCCCAACCCTCGCGGCGTCTGATGTCGCTTTCCCTGTCCTTAAGCCGGAAGATGTCGGCGGGGGTCTTGATAAGCCCATCCTTCCAGAAGGCCTCGATATTCTTGGCGCCGAGCCCTTCCAGGTCGAAGGCGCCGCGGGACACGAAGTGCTTGAGCCGTTCAACGGCCTGGGCCGGACACACCAGGCCGCCGGTGCAGCGCCAAGCCGCCTCGCCCGCCAAGCGCACGGCGCGGCAGCCACATTCGAGGCAATGATCGGGAAAAACGTATTTAGGCGATCTTTTTTGAGCATCATCCTTGATTACCTCCAGCACCTTTGGAATGACGTCGCCGGCGCGCTCTATAAGAACGGCGTCACCTTTGCGAATATCCTTCTCGGCGATGTAATCCTGGTTATGCAAGGTCGCCCGGGAGACGACGACGCCGCCGACGGTCACCGGCTCCAGTTCGGCAACCGGCGTCAGGACTCCGGTGCGGCCCACCTGGATGATAATGTCGTTCAAGATCGTTTGCGCCTTCTCGGCAGGAAACTTGTGGGCGATGGCCCAGCGCGGGGCGCGGCTTACCTGCCCCAGACGCTCCTGCCAGTCGATCCGATTGACCTTGTAGACCATGCCGTCGATGTCGTAGGGGAGCGTGGCGCGCCTTTCCTCAGTGTCGCGGTAATAGGACAGGCATTGCCCCAAGTCCTTGCATCGCTTTGACGGGTTGGCCTGGAATCCCCAACGGCGCAAGTTCTGGATGAAATCCCATTGGGTCGCGGCCACAGGTTCGCTGACCTCGCCCCAAGCGTAGGCGAAACAACTCAAGGGCCGCGTTGCGGTCACCGCAGGGTCCAGTTGCCGCAAAGAGCCGGCGGCGGCGTTGCGCGGGTTGGCGAAGGCGGGTTCGCCGGCCTCGGCGCGACGGGCGTTGAGGGCGAGAAAGTCGGCGCGCGTCATGTAGACCTCGCCGCGCACCTCGATCACCTCGGGAAGGTC
>CAJXGZ010000269.1 GCA_913053795.1 uncultured Rhodospirillales bacterium
CGTCGATGTGGATGTAATCGCAGCCGGCTTCGTCGACGGCGCGCACCTCCTCGCCCAGCTTCGAGAAATCCGCTGACAATATGGATGGGGCGATCTTGAATGACATGGCTTTTTCTCCGGCTGCTTTAACTTAATGTAAAAAATCAGGTTGCTTAGCTTTCGCCTTTGATTTTCCTGCTTTTCTCAATCATATCCCTGAGGATAGGCGTCAGCACCAGCTCCATGGCGAGGCCCATCTTTCCGGCGGGAACGACAATTGAGTTGCGCCTCGACATCCACGAATTATGGAGCATACGCAAAAGGTAGGGAAAATCGACGTTTAAGGTGTCGGGGAAGCGGAAGCGAATGACAACCAGGCTCTCGTCCGCCGTCGGAATGTCGCGGGCGATAATGGGGTCCGAGGTGTCGACCACCGGCACCCGCTGGAAATTAATGTCGGAGTGCTGAAACTGGGGCATGATGTAGTGAACGTAGTCATGCATGCGCCTGAGGATGGTGTCCATCACCGCTTCCTCCGAATAGCCCCGCTGGATGGTGTCGCGGTGGATTTTCTGGATCCACTCCAGGTTTATGACGGGAACGACGCCGATCTTGAGGTCCACGTGCTGGGCGATGTCCACCTTTTGGTCCTCCGCCACAACGCAGCCGTGCAGGCCCTCGTAAAAAAGCAGGTCCGAATCCGCTTTGAACTCCTCCCAGGGGGTGAACTGTCCGGGCTTCAGGCCCGGGTAGGGCTCGGCCTCCTCGGCTTTGTGCAGGTAAAGACGGCGCTTTCCCGCTCCGGTCTCGCCATAGGTTTTGAACAGCTCCGCCAGATCGCCGAACAGGTTGGCCTCGGGGCCGAAGTGGCTGAAGTTGGCGTCGCCCTTGTCAGCCGCCGCCGCCACCGCCTTTTTCATGGCGGCGCGATCATAGCGGTGGAAGCTGTCGCCCTCGATGACCACGGGGGTGATCTGCTCGCGGTGGAACATGTGCTCGAAGGCGACCTTGACCGTGCTGGTGCCGGCGCCGGATGAGCCGGTGACGGCGATGATGGGATGCTTGACGGACAAATCAACTCCTTCCCTGAACCCCTCCTATGGCTCCCCTGGGGGCGCCTCTGGCGAGACTATCCGATATTCAGGGCTTCGCGCCAGCCCGGATAGAGCGCATCGGCGTCCTCGGGGAAGCTTTCCAGGGCGCGGGCCAGCTCCTTGTGCTCTTTGGCGTAGTCAACGAGATTGACGCCCTGGATCCAGGACTGGTGGCTCTGGCTCAGGGAGAGAGCGCCGGCGGTGGGTCCGTCCAGATGCCCGAAGGCGCCGCCGCCCGAGGTCTGGATGATGTTGGAATGTCCCAGGTTGCCGAAAAATCCGGGAAGGCGCAAGGCGTTCATGCCGCCCGAGATAATCGGCGTGGTGGCTTTCATGCCGCCCCATTCCTGATGGAAATATGGCCCATCGGCGCTGTCTTGCTCGATCATGAAGGCGATATTCTTGTCCGCCGCGCCGCCCTCCATCTTGCCGAAGCCCATGGTGCCGGTGTGAATGCCCGAGGACCCCAGCAGGCGCGACATCTTGCAATGGACGAAGGCGGTGTAGCCGCGCTTGGACTGGGGCGAGGTGACGGCGCCGTGCCCGGCGCGGTGGTAATGCAGGAACTGATCGGGGAAATTGCGGCGGCATGTGGCGACGGCGGTGGTCCCGGCGACGTAGCCGTCCACCAGGAACGCCACGTGATCGGCGTTTTCGCCGAACGCCTCGAGGATGTATTCGCCGCGGGCGACCATCTCGGCGGGATCGTCGGCGGCGACCAGCGTGATGGTTTCCTTCAAGGGGGCGAAAACCTGATTGCCCTGGGGCTCGTCGTTCTTGACGAAGTCGCCGCCCAGCCAGAACTGATGGCAGGCGTCGGCGAAAGGCTGGGGACGCAGGCCCAGCTTGGGCTTGATGATGGTGCCGACAACCATGCCGCCATTGCTTTCGGGACGTCCGAGAACCTTCCACATGTGAGAGATGTTGCGCCTCGGACCGTCGAACTTGGCGAGATAATCGGGGGGCAGATAAAAATCATGCATTTTGCCGTATTCGACGTCCGCCATGCCCTGGTTGTTGCCGATGCACAGCGTCAGGAACGACGCCACCATGGCCTTGCCGTCGGTGATGTTGAAATCGAAAAGATCCACCGGATAGGCGATCTTCATAAGCTCCTTAGCCTCGTCGACCTCATAGACCAGGGCGTCAACGCCCTTGGTGAAATCGTCCGTAGTGCACACCTCGACATTGGTGCCGGTGGACGACTCGGCGGAAAAATGCGCCGCCGTCTCCAGGTAGCCATAGCCGGACTGGGGCTTCATGATATAGGCGCAAAGCACATGCTTGCCGCCGGCGATAAGGTCCTCTTCCGTGAGGCTAATATCCGCGTAGCGTTCCGATTGATCCATCTCGATGATCTCCTAGTGAATAAAATCTAACATATGGAATTATAGAGACGTTTCATGTATAAGGATATTAATGATTTTTTATTGTTTGCATAAATAATACTTATGGATTCCTTGCCCATGAATATCACCCTGCGCCAGCTCAAGATTTTTTCCGCGGTGGCCAAACATGGAAGCTTCACGCGCGCCGCCGAGGAACTGCACCTGACCCAACCGGCGGTGTCCATGCAGGTCAAGCAGTTGGAGGAGCAATCAGGAATGGCTTTGTTCGAACAGTTTGGCAAGAAAATTTTTCTCACCGAGGCGGGCGAGGAAGTGCGCCGTTACGGGCGCGCCGTCACCCAGCAGCTGGACGAGATGGAATCGGCGCTGAACAGCCTCAAGGGGCTGGAGAGCGGAAGGCTGAGACTATCCATCGTCGCCACCGCCAACTATTTCGCGCCCAAGCTGCTGGGCGCTTTCTGCGCCCGTTACCGCGGCGTCAACGTCAGCCTGGACGTCAACAACCGCCGCGCCCTGCTCAACCAGCTCAAGGAGAACGAGGTGGACATGGCGATCATGGGCCGCGCCCCCGCCGACATGGAGTTGGAGGCGGAACGGTTCATGGAGAACCCGCTGGTGATCATCGCGCCGCCGGATCACCCCTTGGCCGGGGCGGCGGCCATACCCCTAAAGCGCCTTGAGGAGGAAGTGTTTGTGATGCGCGAAAGCGGATCGGGAACCCGCAAGGCCATGGAGGAGTTCTTCGATCAGCACGGGATCAACATCAAAACCGGCATGGAGGTGAGCAGCGTCGAAGCCATCAAGCAAAGCGTCCAGGCGGGATTGGGACTGGGCCTGATGTCCCGCGACGCGGTGCGCATGGAGCTGTCTCTGGGCGGCTTGGCGATACTTGATGTGAAGCGCTTTCCCATCCTGCGCCACTGGTTTTTGATCCACCGCAAGGGCAAACGGCTTTCAGCCCCGGCCGCCGCCTTCAAGGAATTCGTGCTGAAAACTACGCAATCCGCGGGTCCAGCTCTCCCTTGGCGTAGCGCTCAAACATGGCCTCAAGGGACACAA
>CAJXGZ010000270.1 GCA_913053795.1 uncultured Rhodospirillales bacterium
AATAAACCACGGAAGCCGAAAAGGCGGAGGTCGCCGCCAGCCATGCGAACAGAAACAGGATAACGGGCGGTTTCATGGGCGTCCTTTCAGTTTATCCGTGGCCCGGCGTTCCGCCTTTGTCGGGCGGCCCGCGCCGGGCTCGCGCCGGCCTGAGATTTGCGCATACGGAGTCTTGTTCTTGCCTTGCCGGGGCGGGGAGAGATCCTTGTAAAGGCCTTGGGCCTCTTGCGCCGGTCCGCGCCGGGTTCCCAAGTCGATAATTTTTACGATCCGTTCATGGGGCCCTTTGGCGAAGGTCAGCACGTCGCCGGGCTTGACCGTGACGTGGGTCTTGCCTAGGGGGTGGCCGTTGATGCGAAAATTTCCCTGGCGGCAGAAACGGCTGGCCAACGACCGGCTTTTAAAAAAGCGGGCTTGCCAGAGCCATTTATCCAGGCGCAGGGTTTCCACGCGCCGGTCTCAAACCACAGGCATAGGCGTAATGGCGCCGAACCATGCCATTTGCTGAGAATTCGGATCGTCCATAAAACAAAGTTTACCACCGCAGAGGGAAAAGGGCTTGCGAAGAAGGAAGCTTTAACACATATCAATTCCGCAATAAGTTAAGCCGATTATCGGGGGAAATGAAAAGACCATGACCAAGGAAACCTTCACCTTTCAGGCGGAAGTCGGCAAGTTGCTCGACATCGTCGCCCACTCTCTTTACAGCCACAAGGAAATCTTCCTGCGTGAATTGATTTCCAACGCTTCGGACGCCTGCGACCGGTTACGCTACGAAGCTTTGACCAAACCCGCCCTTCTTAAAAACGACGGATCGTTCAGGATCGAACTTTCCGCCGATGCGAAAAAGAAAACCCTGACCGTTTCGGACAACGGCATCGGCATGAACCGCGACGACCTGACTGAGACGCTGGGCACCATCGCCCGTTCGGGCACCCAGGCCTTCATCGACGGGATGAAGGAAGGCAAGGAAAACGGCATGGCCCTAATCGGCCAATTCGGCGTCGGGTTTTATTCATCCTTCATGGTGGCGAAAAAGGTCGAGGTGCTGACCTGGAAGGCGGGCGAGGAAAAGGCCTGGATCTGGGTTTCCGACGGCCAGGGCTCGTTCACCATCGAGGCCGCCGAACGCAGCGAACACGGCACGACGATCACTCTGTACCTGAAAAAAGACGAAAAAGAATACCTGGAAGAACAACGTCTGGCCACCATCGTCACCACCTATTCCGACCATATCGGCATCCCCATTGTTTTCCTGTCCGGCGAGGGAAAAGAGGAAAAGACCCTGAATGCGGCGTCCGCCCTGTGGACCCGGCAAAAGGCCGGTATTACGCAAGACCAGTACAAGGAATTCTACCACCACGTCAGCCACGCTTTCGACGACCCGTGGATGACCCTGCACAATCAGGTCGAAGGGGTGGTGTCGTACACGAACCTTTTGTTCATTCCGTCTTCACAGCCCTTCGATCTGTTCCAGCCCGAACGCAAGCAACACGTCAAACTCTACGTCAACAAGGTCTTCATAACCGACGATTGCGAGGGATTGCTGCCGTCCTACCTCAGGTTTTTGAAGGGCGTCGTCGATTCACCGGATCTACCGCTCAACATCAGCCGCGAGATGCTCCAGCACGACCCCAAGCTGGCGAAAATCCGCTCCGGCCTGATCAAGCGCATCCTGGCCGAGTTGAAAAAGAAAGCCGAAAAGAAGCCCGAGGAATACGCCACGTTCTGGGGCAACTTCGGCGCCTTGCTCAAGGAAGGGCTTTACGAGGATTTCACCAACCGCGGCAAACTGTTGGAGCTCGCCCGCTTCCACTCCACCCATGGCGGCGGGATGACCAGCCTGGAGGACTACGTCGGCCGCATGAAGGCGGGGCAGGACGCCATTTTCTACATTTCCGGCGACGACTTGGCGCAGCTCAAGCAAAGCCCGCAACTGGAGGGCTTCAAGGAGCGCGGCGTCGAGACGCTGCTGTTCTCCGATCCGGTGGATGAGTTCTGGGTTCCCTCGGTGGGGACCTACAAGGAGAAGCCCTTCAAGTCCGTCACCCAAGGCGGCGCCGACCTCGCCAACATCGCCGAAAAAGAAGACGGCGCCGACAAGGACAAGAAAAAGAAAAGCAAGGCTAAAAAGAAAGACGCGCCCAACATGGACACCCTCATCGCCGCCTTCAAGCTGGCGCTCGGCGACGCCGTCAAGGACGTCAGGACCTCGGAAAGGCTCACCGGCAGCCCCGTCTGCCTGGTCGCCGACGAGGGCGACATGGATATGCATTTGCAGCGCATGCTCAAGCAGCACCAGCAGTTGGGCGCCGGCTTGGACTCCAAGCGCATCCTCGAGATCAACCCGTCCCACCCCCTGATCGAAAAGCTCTCCGGCATGGCGGAGAAAGGAAACAGCGACGACCTCGCCAACGCCGCCCACCTGTTGCTTGACCAGGCCTGCATCGTCGAGGGCGAACCGGTGGCCGACGCCGCCGCTTTCTCAAGGCGGCTGGCCCAGGCCTTGGAGAAGGGGTTAATAGCCTAAACGCTCACCACGCCGCTTTCGTCCGCCTTCATCTCGAAAGCCGCGTCCATCAAGGCCCGGGTGTAGGGTTGCTCCGGATTGGCGAAGATGGCGTCCGCCGGGCCTTGCTCGACGACCTTCCCTTGGCGCATGACGAGAATATCGTGGGCCAGGGCGCGGACCACCTTGAGATCGTGGCTGATAAACAGATAGGCGAGGTTGTGGCGCTTTTGAAGGTCCCGCAGCAAGTCGATGATTTGCGCCTGCACCGACATGTCGAGTGCGCTGGTGGGCTCGTCGAGGATGATGAAGTCGGGCTTGAGGACCAGGGCGCGGGCGATGGAGATGCGCTGGCGCTGGCCGCCGGAGAATTCGTGAGGAAAGCGGTCCATCATGGAGCGCTCCAGCCCCACCTCCTCCAGGGTTTGGGCGATGAACTCGCGGCGCTGAGCGAAGGAGTCTCCGCCGCCGCCGTGAACCAGCAGCCCCTCCTCGACGATTTGAGCCAGCGACAGGCGCGGGCTCAAGGCGCCGAAGGGGTCCTGGAAGACCATCTGCATCTCGCTGCGCAGCGGCCGCAGCTCCCTCCAGCTCAGGCCCTGGATATCGCGGCCCTTGAACAGTATGGCGCCACTGCTTTTCTCAAGTCTCAGCAAGCCGCGCCCCAGCGTGCTCTTGCCCGAGCCCGACTCGCCGACCACTCCCAGGGTCCGGCCGCGCTTGAGCCGGAAGGAGACGCCGTCCACCGCCTTGATGTGATCAACGGTGCGGCGCAGCACCCCCTTCTTGACGGGGAACCACACCTTGACGCCGGCGGCGGACATGACCTCCGGCGCTTCGGCGTCCACCGGTTCCGGCCTTCCCGAAGGTTCGGACGACAGCAGGCGTTGGGTGTAGGGGGCTTTCGGGTTGTCGAGGACGTCCTTCGCGCTCCCCTGTTCCACCACCATCCCGTCGTGCATGAC
>CAJXGZ010000271.1 GCA_913053795.1 uncultured Rhodospirillales bacterium
TTTTCTCAGGCGAGGGAAACAGGCGAGGGAAACGGGGGACACTCTACACATTTACCGGTTTTCCTGAGAGCTTACCGCCGTCAAACACACTAGCAGAGTATGGGAAGAATCGCGCGGGCGGTGGCGGTCGGGGTGCCGCATCACATCACGCAAATCGGCAACGACAAGCAGCAGGTTTTCTTCGACGATGCCGACCGCCGGATGTTCCTGCGACTGCTGGGGGAGCACGGCGAGCAGGAAGGCGTCCGACTGCTCGGCTACTGTCTGATGAGCAATCACACGCATTACGTGGCCATACCGGATCGGCCGCTCGCCTTCGCCCGCTGGCTCGGCTACGCCCACCTCCGCTACACGCAGTACTTCAACCTGCGCTACGGCCACTGCGGCCGGCTGTGGCGCAACCGCTTCTACTCCTGCCCGCTGGACAACCGCCACTTGGCCGCGGCGCTGCGCTATGTGGACCGGAACCCCGCCCGGGCGGGCCTGGTCGAGCAGGCGTGGGAGTGGAAATGGTCGAGCGCGCAAGCGCACGTGGAGCACCAGGATCAGCGGGGCATCCTGGACATGGCGTTCTGGCGCGAGTACGACGCGGGACGGCATTGGCGCGAAGTCCTCGCCGCCGCTCCCGAAGGGCTTTTCATGTGGGACCACGTCAGCGCCAAGCAAAGCTGTTCGCGGCGCTTGGCGGCGCTGCTGAACCTGCCTCAAGGCGCGTCGCCCGGCTTCGCCGATGTGCTGTCGCGCTTCGAGGGCGAGGGGGCGGAGGCCTTCGACGCAGCGGTTGCGCGGCTGCGCCGCGACGGCGCCGGGTTTGAGTTGTCGCTTCCCGCATGCGAAAGCCAACGCCAATTGCGCGTCCTCGGCGTGCGCGTCAATCTCGAGAACGGAGCCCCCCTCGCCGATCTGCTTTGGATGCGCGACGCCGACGCCTACGCGATCACGCCCCACGAGGAAAAGCCCGCGTCCGCGTCCACGCCCGCGTCCGCGCCCACGTCCGCGCCCACGTCCGCGCCCACGTCCGCGCCTGGGCCCTTCAAGCCGCTGCTTGACGTTTTGCCGTTCCCGGTTTGGCTGCGCGACGCTAATTTCAACATTGTCTTCGCCAATCCCGCCTGCGCCGCCGAAGACGTCACCGGACCGGCGCGGGATCTGGCGGCGCGCGCCATGGCTTCGGGCCGGGCGGAAAGCGAGGACAGCCTGCTCACCATCGACGAAAAGCCCCGCCTGTTCGAGGTCACGGAAACGCCGCTCGAGGGCTGGGGCGGCTCCGCCGGTTTCGCCGTCGACCGCTCGGCGGCGGAAAAAACCGAAGGCGAGCGCGCCCGCCAGGACGCCGCCGGCGAACAGGTGCTTGAGAACCTTTCCACCGCCATCGCCATATACGACGGCGGCGCCCGTCTCAAATACTTCAACTCGGCTTACGCCGGGCAGTGGGGACTGGACCCCGCCTGGCTCGACGGCGCGCCCGGATTCAGCGAAGTCCTGGACAAGCTGCGCACGCTTAGAAAGCTTCCCGAGGTCCCCGATTTCCGCGCCTTCAAGGAGGAGCAGCTTTCCCTTTTCAAGACCCTGGAAGCGCCTAAGGAATCCCTCATCCATCTTCCCGACGGCGCCTCCTTGCGCGCCGTGGTCAGCCCTTACGCCTTGGGCGGCTTGGTGTTCGCCTATGAGGACGTGTCGGACCGCCTTGATCTGGAGCGCTCCTACAATACCCTCGTCGCCGTCCAGCGCGAGACCCTGGACAACATGTACGAGGGCGTCGCCGTGTTCGGCGGCGACGGGCGCCTGAAGCTCAACAACCCGGTTTTCGCCAAGCTTTGGAACCTCGATGAAGAGGAGCTTGACGAGAACCTGCGCCTCACCGACTTCGTCGAAAAAATGCGCCCCTATCTGTCTCATGAGGACGACTGGGAGACCCGCAAAAGTCGCATGATGCGCCGCCTCATGAGCCGCGAGACCGGCGGCGGACGGCTGGAGCGCGCCGACGGAAAGGTGCTGGACTACGCCAACGTGCCGCTGCCCGACGGCGCCGCGCTGCTCAGTTACCTTGACGTCAGCGACAGCGCCAAGGTGGAGCAGGCCCTGCGCCTGCGCGCCCAGGCCCTGGAGGATGCGGACCGGCTTAAATCCGAGTTCATCTCCAATGTCTCTTTCGAGCTGCGCACCCCCCTCACCACCCTCATGGGCTTCGCCGAAATCATGAACCATGAGTACTTCGGCGCGCTGAACGCCCGGCAGATGGAGTACAGCCAGGGAATCCTGGACTCCGCCAAGGGCCTGATGACGGTGATCGCCGACATCCTCGATCTGGCGAGCATCGAAGCCGGCAAGGTGAAGCTGAACATGGACACGGTGGACCTTCACGCCATACTGGTCTCGGTGCTGAGCCTGATCCGCGAGCGCGCCCGCAACAAAAGCATCCATCTGGAATTTGACTGCCCGCCGGACATGGGATGGATCGCCGCCGACGAACAACGCCTGAAGCAGGTGCTGTTCAACCTGCTCTCCAACGCCGTCAACTTCACCCCCCAGCACGGAACCGTGACGCTGTCGGCGCGGCGTAAGGAGAGCGAAATGATTATCAAGGTCATCGACACCGGCGCCGGCGTCCCCAAGGCGGACCAGGAAAAGGTGTTCAACGCCTTCGAGCGCGGCTCCGCTCCCAACCCTGGCCCCAACCCTGGCCCCAACCCTGGCCCCAACCCTGGCCAAGGCTCCGGCCTCGGCCTCACCCTGGTCAAGAGATTCATCGAGCTCCACGGCGGCGCCGTCGAGCTCAAATCCACCGCCAACGGAACCACCATCGCCTGCCGCCTGCCGGTGGGCGGACCGGAAGGAAATTAGCGGTCAGCTTTCAGCGGTCAGCGGTCAGCCGGTTGAAGGCCGAGGGGGGAGAGTTCTTGCAATGATAATGGGGCATGATTTATTGCCCCAGGCATCGCGTCACCCCCGTCATCCTCGGATTGCCCGCAGGGCAAGTCCGGGGATCCAGTGACTAATTGTATGGTGCTGGATTCCCGCCTTCTTAGGCAATGACAAAGAGAGGTGGGAATGACGAAAAGCCCGTCACCCCCGTCATCCTCGGATTGCCCGCAGGGCAAGTCCGGGGATCCAGCATCAATGCGGCATGTCTTCATATATATCCCGCCACGTTGGATTAGTCTTTTCGATAAGACGTATTTTCCAAATGCGGTTCCATTTTTTGAGTTGTTTCTCTCGTGTGATGGCGCTTTCCATATTTTCATGTGTTTCATGCCACACCAATGTATGTACGGCGTATTTTTTGGTGAAACCATCCGCCGGATTATGCCTGTGTTCATAAATGCGCTTTAGCAAATTACTGGTTACGCCAATATAAAGCGTACCGTTACGCTTGCTTGCGAGGATATATACGCAGGGTTGTTTCATGCATGAATGTTACTGGATTCCCGCCTTCGCGGGAATGACGAAGGGGGG
>CAJXGZ010000272.1 GCA_913053795.1 uncultured Rhodospirillales bacterium
TCACCGCGAAGGCCATATAGTTGACCTCCAGGTCCCGGCTCGGCGACCATTGGCCGGTGAGGGGACTGTAGGTTACGCCCGTCAGGTCGGTGATCTCGACGCCGCAAGCGCCAAGGCCCCGCTTAAGCTCCGAGGGCTTGACGAATTTGTTCCAGTCGTGGGTTCCGGCGGGCAGCCAGCGCAGCACGTATTCCGAGGCGATCTTGCCCAGCAGGAAGGACTTCATGGTGCGGTTAAGGGTGGAGACGGCCATGGCGCCGCCCGGTTTGAGCAATTCAGACGTGGCCCTGTAAAAAGCGTCCAGATTGGCCACGTGCTCCACGATCTCCATGTTGAGCACCATGTCGTAGCGTTTTTTCTCTTTCGCCAACTCCTCGGGCAAAACGCGCCTGTAATCGATTTTCAATCCGCTTTTCTCGGCGTGAAGCTTGGCGATATGGATATTCTTTTCAGAAGCGTCGATGCCGGCGACGGACGCGCCCAAGCGCCTCATGGGCTCGCTCAGCAGTCCGCCGCCGCAACCGATATCCAGCACATTTAAGCCCTTGAAGGGCTTTTCATCTTGAGCGCCGCGCCTGAAATGCGCCGCCGCGCGTTCGCGGATATAGGCGATTCGCGGCGGATTGAGTTGGTGCAGGGGCTTGAACTTCCCGTCCGGGTCCCACCATTCGCCGGCGATGGCGGAAAAATGAGCGACCTCCTCGGGCGACGCCGTTAATTGCATTTTACTGTCCTCGTTGATCGCGGGTTGCCTCTCAACACCGTCCTACGTACCATGGATTTATCACAGTGGGTACTCGGCAATGGCTCGAATCGTTCAAAAATTCGGCGGCACTTCGATGGCGGACCTGGACCGCATCAAGGCCGCCGCCCTGCGCGCCAAGCAGGAGTTGGACGCCGGCAATCAGGTTGTGGTGGTGCTATCGGCCATGTCCGGGGTCACCAACATGTTGGTGGAGCACGCCAGCGCCATCAGCAGCTTGTATGACGCGCGCGAGTACGACGTGGTGGTTTCGACGGGCGAACAGGTGACCTCGGGCCTGCTGGCCATGGCCTTGCAGAACCTGGGCGTCAACGCCCGGTCCTGGCTGGCTTGGCAAATTCCCATCAAGACCGACGGCGTCCACGGCAAGGCGCGAATCGAGTCCATAGAGACTGCTGAGCTTGAGAAGCGCATGGAGAAAGGCGAGATTCCCGTTATCGCCGGCTTTCAAGGGCTGGGTCCGGACGGGCGGATCACCACTTTGGGCCGGGGCGGCACCGACACCAGCGCCATCGCCCTCGCCGCCGCGCTGAATGCGGAACGCTGCGACATTTACACCGACGTGGATGGAATCTATACCTCCGACCCGCGCATCGTCGCCAAGGCGCGCAAGTTGGAGAGGGTAACCTACGAGGAAATGCTGGAAATGGCCTCGGTCGGGACCAAGGTCCTGCAAACGCGCGCCGTGGAAATGGCCATGAAGCACCACGTGCGCACCCAGGTCTTGTCCAGCTTCAAGGACGAACCCGGCACACTAGTGGTAAATGAGGATGAAATCGTGGAACAGGAACTCGTCAGTGGTATAGCCTACAGCCGTAACGAGGCCAAGATAACCCTCGTCAAGGTCGCCGACAAACCCGGCGTCGCCGCCAGCATCTTCGGACCGCTGGCCGAAGCCAACATCTGCGTCGACATGATCGTTCAGAACGTTTCGGAAGACGGCGCCAACACCGACCTCACCTTCACCGTAACCAAGGAGGACCTTGAGCCGGCGGTGGCGGTGCTGGAGGAAAAGCGCGCGGAGTTGGGCTTCCAATCCCTGGTTTCCGACGCCGGCGTGGTGAAAATCTCGGTGGTCGGCGTCGGCATGCGCAGCCATTCGGGGGTCGCTCTCCGCATGTTCCAGACCTTGGCCGAGAATGACGTCAACATCCAGGTGATCTCCACCTCGGAAATCAAGGTCAGCGTGCTGGTGGCCGAGGAATACACCGAGATGGCGCTGTGCGCCCTGCACACGGCCTATGGGCTCGATGAAAGCTGAGCCTAAATGACCGACTTAACGCCGCAAGAACATCTGGATTCGCTTTGGCGGCGCGGCCGCGAGTTTCTCGGCTGCCGGTACGCCATCATGGGCGGCGCCATGTCGTGGCTGTCGGAGCGCAATCTGGTGTCCGCCATTTCAAACGCCGGCGGTTTCGGCGTCATCGCCTGCGGCTCCATGACGCCCGATCTGTTGAGCGCCGAGATCGCCGCCACCGGAGAGCTCACCGGAAAATCCTTTGGCGTCAATTTGATCACCATGCATCCGGACCTGGACGCTCTGATTGACGTCTGCGGCGAGCACAACGTCAAGTTCGTGGTGCTTGCCGGCGGCCTGCCCAGTTCGGCCTCCATCAAGCGCGCCAAGGAAACCGGCGCCAAGGTCATGTGTTTTTCTCCCGCCCTGGCGCTGGCCAAGAGGCTGGCGCGCAACGGAGCCGACGCCTTGATCGTCGAGGGGGCCGAGGCCGGCGGCCATATCGGACCGGTGGCCACCAGCATTCTGGCCCAGGAAATCCTGCCCCATGCGCCCGATGTCCCCGTTTTCGTCGCCGGCGGCATAGGCCGCGGCGAAGCCATCGTTTCCTATCTTGAAATGGGCGCCTCCGGATGCCAGCTGGGCACCCGCTTCGTTTGCGCCACGGAATGCATCGCCCATCCCGCTTTTAAGCAGGCCTTCATCCGCGCCACGTCCCGCAACGCCGTCCCCTCCGTGCAATTGGACCCCAAGTTTCCGGTCATTCCCGTGCGCGCCCTGGTCAACGAGGGCGCCAAGAAGTTCATGGAAGTCCAGCGCAAGGTCATCAAGAGACATCATAACGGCGAGATGGACCAAAAAGAGGCGCAATTGGAAATAGAGCATTTCTGGGCCGGCGCCCTGAAACGCGCGGCCATCGACGGCGATGTGGAAAACGGCTCCCTGATGGCCGGCCAAAGCGTCGGCATGGTGACCCGCGGGCAGCCCATGAAGGAAATTCTGCAAGAGTTGATCGACCAGGCGCTGGCGGCGCTGGCGGCCAGAGAGCGATAACCGTAGAGCGATAATTGTTCTTGAATATGTTTCGATCTTGAAATTTCTCAATTATCGTTCAAAATACCACCCTTCTGAGCACTAGCCTTTTGAATGGAGCGTCGTTTCCCAAAGGCGCCCCGCCAAACCCGGTTTTTCCCTGTTGGAAATTTACTATAGTTTCCATAAAGGCGGGGGCTCCATGATGGCGGTCGGCTCTTTATATATTCTTTTTGGCGGTAGGAAACCCAAGCAGTGTTTTCCAAAATTCAACCCCCAATGGATGATGAAAACGAAAACGAAAACGCCGACGCCCAGAGCGTTGGCGCGTTGCTGCAAGCCACGCGGCGAAGATGCGGCGAAGACCTGCGCGACGTGGCGGAGATCTTGCGCATTCGTTATTTGTATCTGGCGGCCATAGA
>CAJXGZ010000273.1 GCA_913053795.1 uncultured Rhodospirillales bacterium
ATGCTGACCTGATCTAAGTGATCGAACCCTTGAGCCGATTTAGCAAACTGAAATCCCAGGTCGTTCGCCAACCCCAGGACATCGGGCAAGTCACCCGACAGGAAGGTCCAATTGTCGTAATTTACCCCCTGCTTTCTTTGAAACAGGCGCATCCTTTCAGGAAGGTCGTTGGCGACATCGAAACCAATGGTAATCACATTAAACCCGTCATCCCCGATGGCGTCCCAGGCGACCTCGACGGTATCGGCCAGGGTGTTGACGATAACCGGACAGGACTGGGAGCAGCTGGTATAGATGAAATTGACGACCAGTGGCTTGCCTCGGAAATCGTTAAGAGAAACGGGCTGCCCTTTGGTGTTGCGGAACGTATAGTCTCCAACCGTCCGGCCAAGGGCCGCCTGGCTAAGCTTCAACGCATCGTCGGGGACAAGGGCAAAGGCCGGAAAAGGTACGGCCGCCGCCAGAACCAAGATCGCGAGAACAAGGGTCGGACGACGGCCGCATAACATCATGGATATCTCCTTCAGGAGCTTAGCTTAGCCCCCAAACGCTGGACAGATACTTCCAGTTCACGAAGTAATACAGCATGAAGGTAACCAAGAAAATCAGCGCCAGGACGAAGGTGCCCGGTACTTCCATGGTTCCGGCGCTGCCATAACTGCTGACAGCGCTTGCCTCCGGCGTGCGGGCGGGAGCCGCGGGAGCCGCCGCAGTTTCCGGCGCCGCGGCGGCGGGAACCTTCTTCTTGCCCCACATAACCGTACCGACCATTTGGACGATGAAGATGATGGCGCCGACGCCCGCAACCAGAGCGAAAACACCGTTCAGCCCCATCATCAAAAAGGCGGCGGCCGGGAACTCGTAAGGCATTGCCGCGTCACTGTAGGACATATCCCAGAGACGGCGGGGAACGCCGAGCGTTCCCGCGCCCATCATCAGGACCGAGACCATCCCCATGCCGAGACCGAACAGATAGGGCTGCCATTTCGCCAACTTCGGGAAAACCAGCTCCCTCTGCCAGAGGGTCGGCACCAACCAGTAACTGAACGCCATGAAGGCCAAGGTCGTTCCGACCACGACGGTGCCATGGAAGTGGCCCGGCACGTAGATGGTGTTGTGGATGATGATGTTGAGCTGCTCGGTGCCCATCATCACGCCGGAAATTCCACCAAGAAATCCGAACATGTTAAGCGATAGGAACATGCCGGAGAACACCGGATTGCCCCATGGCGCCTTGCGAAGCCATTCGAACAGACCCTTGTTGTAGCCCTTCTTGCGTTGCGCCGCCTCGATGGCGCCCGGAACGGTGAGCCCGTGGATCATGCTGGCGAGAACGGCTAAGTACAGAGCGTAAGAGGTATTGAAAATCTTATACTCGGAACTCAACCCCGGATCCACCAACAGGTGATGCGCCGAAGCCAGTTGCAGGAACAGGATATAGAGGAAGAACGCCGTCCGGCTGACCTTTTCGCTCAAGGGCTTGGCCCCGAAAAGGATGGCCGCGATGGCATACCAGACCGAAATATGGGCCGCAACGTTGACTTGCTGGGATGCATGCCCCAACGCCCACCAGATCACCTTATAGATAAGCGGGTCGATATAGTTGATGAAATCCATGGACCAAAGCAAGGTCGGGATCAGGATCACAGCCCCCGCGCCGATGGTGAAAATGGCGATGATGCAAGCGGTCAAGGCCCCGAAAGTCACCAGCGGGATGGACCCTTCGTAGGTCTTTTCCTTTTTGGCGATATAGAGCGTTCCGAGGAAAACGAAACACCCCATCAGCGCACCGACGGCAAACAGGATAATTCCCAAATAGAATGCGGGAGCCGCTTTCATGGGCACGTAAGACGTGAACATGACGCTGGAATCGCCCTGCAGGATGGCGACGTTGGTAATCAGCGCGCCGACCAGCATCATTCCGTACTGGACCCAGGCTACTTTGGGCGCCGCCAAACGGCTGTTCAACAAAATGGCTGAGCAGAAGTAAAGTAAGGCCATTTCAAAAAAGATGAGCCAAACCAGTAACACATCGACGCCGTGGGCGGTCAAGGCCAGATAGAACCAATCGGCCGGCAGCAGATGCACCGCGGGCCAACGGGTCATGGCCACGCCAAGACCGAATACCCCCCCTACCATCAGGAAGACGATGGCGGTGACGGCGTTCCATTTAATCAACTTATCGACCTTGAGGTCGATCTTGAACCCGGTATCGGGGCAAGTCCTAAAGAGTGCTGTTGTCATTGTTGCCCCCTATTTGTCCGTTACGTATATCTTGCCGACCATGGTGTGGTGGCCGATACCGCAGTATTCATTGCAAAGGATGCTAAACTCGCCGCTCGTTGTGGGCGTGATGTTCACGACCATCTCGTATCCCGGCTGAACCTGGAGATTGATGTTCACAGGTTGCAGGGAAAAACCGTGCAGCCAGTCCAGGGAAGAAAGATGCAACCGGTAGGTCTCGCCCTTCTTGAATTTCAGGGCCGGCCACCATTCCCATCGGCGACCGTACAAATAAACATCGGTGCCGACCGGGGGCGCAACGATGGGAACGCCGGTGTCCCCGACTTCGCCAACAGTATACTTGTCCGCCATCGCTTCGGTTTTCTCGGCGAAAGCATCGGCCGAGATACGATAGGCTTCGTTCGATAGGTTCTGTTTTCCGGTAATATGCCAATAAGGCATCATGAAAAACATGAACAGCGACCACAGAAGCGCGATGACCACCCAGAGAATTTCAGATTTCTCGACGGGTTCATTCCACCAAACTGCTTTCGCGGGAGGAAAAATTGCCATTGTCTATATACCCCTTACGATTACGGTGCGTTGGGGATGGCTAGAACTTCCATCACGCCCCAAAGAATGTAGAAAACCGATGGAATGGTTACCCCCAGAAATACCAGCAGAAATGGATTGTCCAGAATCCGCTGCATGACCGGGATGGGTTCCCCCCCCCCTTCCGGCGACGCTTGCGCCCCGGTATTTTGATCGCTCATGCCTTCATCTCCCTCGGCATTAGATTGTGCCAAATACATCATTAAAACAGTCGGGAATCAGAAACAAACTGATACCCGGCTATTACAAACGGTCACAAAATTCATAGCATCGCCTTAACCTAGGTCAAGTCGATAGAAACAATTTTCATAAATATGGGATATTTTATGAATTAAATTATAGCGGCTTTCCCCAGGAACTTTGCGGGATTAAAGTCCGCCCTTATGCAAATGAAAATTTTTCACGGCGGCGACCTGACCTGGGCCGAAGATCAATTTGGACGGCCAAAAAAAGGCTGGATTGATCTTTCTACGGGAATCAATCCCTGGCCCTATGAAGGGCCATTGGAGGAGGTTTTTTCTCCCGCCGCCCTGTCGCGGCTTCCATCCCGCCGCGAGACCGAAAGCCTCTGCGAGGCCGCCGCGGCCTGTTACGGCGCGCCGGGGGCGCC
>CAJXGZ010000274.1 GCA_913053795.1 uncultured Rhodospirillales bacterium
GCCGGCTGCCGGATCACCGTGGTTCCCGCCGCCGCCACGGCTGAGAACGTGCTGGGGCGCCAACCCGACGGAGTCTTCCTGTCCAACGGCCCCGGCGATCCGGCGGCGACGGGCGAATACGCCCTGCCCATGATCAAGGCGGTGGTGGAGGCCGGCGTCCCCCTGTTCGGCATCTGCCTCGGCCACCAGCTGCTGGCGCGGGCGCTCGGCTGCGCCACCCACAAGATGCACATGGGCCACCGCGGCGCCAACCACCCGGTCAAGGACCTGGAAACGGGAAAAGTTGAAATCACCTGCCAAAACCACGGATTCGTGGTCGACCGCGACTCGCTGCCCAAGGACGTGGTGGAAACCCACCGCTCTCTTTTCGACGGCACCCTGGAGGGGATCAAGGCGAAGGACAAGCCCGCCTTCTCCGTCCAACACCACCCCGAAGCCTCCCCCGGCCCCCAAGACAGCCACTACCTGTTTGAAAGGTTCGTGAAGCTGATGGAAGGGTGATTTAAACCTACCCCCCCATACTCACCAACATGTTCATAAAATCAAGAATCGTGAACATATTTTGGTGATGTGTGCACAGTGTGACTATATGGCGGGAATGTAGTCGTGAATCGGAAAAACGTAGATATATTTCTGGAATATACCGACAAAAGCCAAAAAAGTGGGTATGTTTTTGACAATATGTTCATGAAATCGAAAATCGTGAACATATTTTAGTGACATATTCATGGAATGGATATATGTTGAAAATATAGTCACGAATCAGAGAAACGTGGACATATCGAAAAATGCCGCCTTTTGACCCGACACGATCTTTTAACGGGCTGGCGCCGATTCCGCCTGACGCGGACCTTGAGACGCGCGCCATTTTAAAACAATGCATCGAAGCGCGTAGCGCCCTTGCCGAACTTAAACAGGCCGGAAAAATCATTCCCAACCAAGATGTTTTGGTAAACACCATACCTTTGCGTGAGGCAAAGGGTAGTTCAGAGATTGAAAACATCGTTACCACCGACGATAAGCTTTTCCATTACGCCGCCACGGGAGAGGAGCACGCAGACCCCAGTACGAAAGAAACGGTGCGTTATCGCACAGCCCTTTTCGAAGGGTGCCGAGATATTAAAAGCCGCCCACTTACAACGGCGACTACCGTTAAAATTTGTCAAACGATTCGGGGAGTCGACATAGATGTCAGGGACACGCTTGGAACGGCCCTCAGAAACAATGCGACAGACAAAATAATTTACACCCCGCCGGAAGGCGAATCTTTGCTGCGCGACATGCTCACGAATTGGGAAAAGTTTTTGCACCAAAAAACGGAGCTTGACCCCTTGATCCGCATGGCGGTTGGGCATTATCAATTCGAGGCCATACACCCCTTTACCGACGGCAATGGGCGCACCGGAAGGATTCTTAATATCCTTTTTCTCATTGGCGAAAATCTATTGGAAATTCCCGTCCTCTATCTCAGCCAGTATATCATTGAGAACAAGGATGATTACTACCGCCTATTGCAGGAAGTAACGACCAAAGCGCAATGGGAGCCCTGGGTTATTTTCATGCTGAAAGCAGTTGAAAAAACGGCGAAATGGACCACGGAGAAAATACTGGCGATTAGAATGTTGTTGAACCACACCAGCGAATACGTCGGCGCTATGGCGCCAATTATTTATAGTCATGAACTTATCGAACTTACCTTCATACAGCCTTATTGCCGAATTCCGCATCTTATAGAGGCTGGTATCGCGCAACGGCCAACCGCATCGAAGTATCTTAAGAAACTCTGCTCAATCGGCGTTCTCAGGGAAATGAAGACCGGGCGCGATAAGCTGTTCATTCACCCCAAGTTCGTGCGCCTGTTGATGACCGACGAGAACGAATTCAAACATTATGGCGGAGAGATTGCCCCCTAAAGCATCCCCTGCGCGACAAGCAGGACGACGGCGTAGCGGGCGGCTTTTCCGGACGCCACCAGGCTCAGGAACAGCCACACGTTGACCCTCAATATTCCGGCGGCGAAGGTGAGGGGGTCGCCGACGATGGGGACCCAGGCCAAAAGCAGGGTCCATGAGCCGTAGCGGCCAAACCAGTCGTGGGCCTTGACCAACTGTTTGGGCTTGACCGGGAACCATTTGCGGTCTTGCCAATGCAGGCAATAGCGGCCCAACGCCCAGTTGACCAAGGCGCCGAGCGTGTTGCCGACGCTGGCCACCGCCCACAAGGTCCACGGATCGTAGCTCTCAAAGGCCAGCAGCCCGGCCATCACCGCTTCCGAGGAAAAGGGCAGGATGGTGGCGGCCAAGAAGGCGCTCAGGAACAGACCGACGTAACCGTTCATATTATTTGAGCTCTCAGCATTCAGCCATCAGCCATCAGCTTTCAGCTAGCTGACCGCTGACGGCTGACGGCTTTTTTCACCGCCACGTTGTCGATGAGCCGGGTCTCGCCGAGCCAAGCGGCGGCGAGAACCCGGGCCGGGCGCGGGGCTCCCGTCCAGGGCTCAAGGGTTTCGGCGTCGCGGACTTCCAGGTAATCGACGCTGGAAAAGCCCGCCTTTAGAAGTCTGTCCACGCCCTGAGCGGTTCCGGGGGAGGGATTTTCAGCGATGCCGGCGAGGACCTCATGGAGGACGGGCGCGATGGCGCTCTCTTCGGCGCTCAGGTAGGCGTTGCGCGACGATAGGGCCAAGCCGTCGGCGCAGCGCAACGTAGGGCCGGAGTCGATATCCACGGGGATGTTCAAATCCTTGACCATGCGGCGGATGACCAGGAGTTGCTGGTAGTCCTTTTCGCCGAAAAAGGCGATGTCGGGCAGCGTCTGCAGCAACAGCTTGGCGACGACGGTGGCGACTCCGGCGAAGAAGCCAGGGCGGCAGGCGCCTTCCAGGATGTCGCCGACGCCGGGGACCGAGACGCATGCGGCGTGGTCCTCGGCGTAGACTTCCGCCACCGAAGGCGCGAACAATAGGTGGGCGCCGAGGCCGCCGAGCAACTGGGCGTCGGTTTCCAGGTCGCGGGGGTAGACGTCAAAGTCCTCGCCCGCGCCGAACTGCTTGGGGTTGACGAAAATGGTGACGACGGCGCGATCCGTTTTTTCCAGGGCGAGACGGACCAGGGACAAATGGCCTTCGTGCAGCCCTCCCATGGTGGGAACCAGGCCCACGGACAGGTCTTCCAGGCGCCACGCCTTTACTCGGGCGCGTAAATCGGCGACCGTGCGGACGACCTCAAGAGTCATTGTCGGGTTTGACGCCGAAGCAGTGGTCCAAGGTGGGGAAGCGCCCGGCGCGCACGTCCTCGGAATAGGACTTGGCGGCGTCGGCGATCATCTGTCCCAACTCTCCGTAACGCTTGACGAACTTGGGTTTGAACGCGCTGAACAACCCCACTAGGTCTTCCGTCACCAGAATCTGGCCGTCGCAGGCGG
>CAJXGZ010000275.1 GCA_913053795.1 uncultured Rhodospirillales bacterium
GCGGCAATTCTGTCCTTCGAGACCAAGGGCCTGTTGATCGGCGAAGCGGCGTCGCCGGAAGCGATGGCCGATGTTCACGCGATCCTCGCCGCCACGCCGACAATCGACAATATCAACGAGGTGCGCTCCTTGCATCTGGGGCCCAACGATGTGTTGCTGGCCGGGCGCAAGGCGGCGGGAATCCTGCTCGAATCCTCGTCCCGCCGGGACCGCGTGGAATGGCTGGCGCTGGGGCTGGGGGTCAATCTTGCGTCGCATCCCGAAGATGTTTCCTATCCCGCCACCTCCTTGAAGGCCGAGGGGGCGGATGTGGCCCCGGAGGCGCTGCTAAAGCGTTTCCTGGACCGTTTCCAGGCGTGGCGGGAGCGCGACTTCGCCGACGTCCGCGCCGCTTGGCTCAAGCGCGCCCACGGGCTTGGCGCGCCCATCGTGGCGCGTTTGGCGCGCGAAACCGTCAGCGGAATCTTTAAAGGGTTGGGCGAAGACGGCGCGCTGATCTTGCTTCAAGACGGCCAAGAGCGCAGGATTATGGCCGCCGACGTTTTTTTTGAATAGGGTTCAACCCATGCTGTTGGCCATCGATTCAGGCAACACCAACACCGTCTTCGCCGTGATCGGCGGGGACGGGGACATCTTGGGCCAGTGGCGCGCCTCCACCAACGCCGACCGCACCGCCGATGAGATCGGCATATGGCTCATACAACTCATGTCCTTGGAGGGGATCGAACGCGCGGGCGTCAACGCCGCCATTATCGCCACCGTGGTTCCGGCCACCCTGTTCAACCTCAAGTCTCTGTGCCGCCAATATTTCTCCTCAGAGCCCCTGGTGGTGGGGGAGACGAAGATTGACCTGGACCTGAAGGTCCTCATGAACCGGCCCGAGGAAGTGGGCGCCGACCGCCTGATCAACGCCATCGCCGCCCACGCCCATCACGGCGGCCCGTTGATTATCGTCGATTTCGGCACCGCCACCACCTTCGACGTGGTCGACGGCGAGGGAAGCTATTGCGGCGGCGCCATCGCCCCGGGGGTCAACCTGTCCCTGGAGGCCCTGCACAAGGCCGCCGCCAAGCTGCCGAGAGTGGCCATCGAACGGCCCGCACATGTCATCGGCAAGGGCACCACCAGCGCCATGCAGTCGGGAATTTTCTGGGGCTACGTCAGCATGATCGAGGGAATAGCGACGCGCATCCAGGACGAGTTCGGGAGCGAAATGACGGTGATCGCCACCGGCGGCCTGGCCCCGCTGTTCGCCAAGTCCGTGGATTGCATCTCCCGGGTCGACCAGGACCTCACCCTCAAGGGGCTTTTCATGGTTCACAAGCGCAACGCAAAATCATGAGCGGCGGCTCTTTGGAAGAGGAATTGCTGTACGTTCCCCTCGGCGGCGCCGGGGAGATCGGCATGAACTTCAACCTCTACGGTCTCGGCTTGCCCGGCGAACACCGCTGGATGGCGGTGGACTTAGGGATCACCTTCGCCAACGGCGCCATTCCCGGGGTCGAGGTGATTCTGCCCGATCCCGCCTTCCTGGAGGAGATGAGCGACCGCCTGGACGGTCTGGTCCTCACCCACGGCCACGAGGATCATCTGGGCGCTGTCGCCTACCTGTGGGACAGGCTTAAGTGTCCCATCTACGCCACCCCCTTCACCGCTTCCATCGTCCGGCGCAAGCTTGCCGAGGCGGGGCTGGCGGATGAGGCGCCCGTCACCGGGGTTCCCCTCGGCGGGCGTTTCCAAGTGGGACCCTTCGATCTGGAGTTGATCACCGTCACCCATTCCATCCCCGAGCCCAACTCCCTGGCCATCCGCACGCCACACGGCGTCGTTCTGCACACCGCCGACTGGAAGTTCGATCCCGGCCCGGTGGTCGGACCGACGGCCGACGAGGCGGCGCTAAAGCGTCTCGGCGACGAGGGGGTGCTGGCCATGATGTGCGATTCCACCAATGTCTTCGTCCCCGAAAGCAAGGGCTCCGAGGCCGACCTGCTTGAAAGCCTCACCCAGACCATCGGCGCCTGTGAAAATGCCGTGGCCGTGGCCTGTTTCGCCACCAACGTGGCCCGCCTGTCCACTATTTCCGCCGCCGCCCGCGCCAATGGCCGCGACGTGGTTCTGGTCGGGCGCTCCCTCACCCGCATTAACCAGGTGGCCCGCGAAAACGGCTATCTCTCTGACGTTCCGGCCTTCCTGGACGAGGCGTGCGCCGGATATCCGCCCCGCGACAAGTTGTTGTTCATCTGCACAGGAAGCCAAGGAGAGCCCCGCGCCGCCTTGGCCCGCATCGCCGCCGGAGAACACAAGAATGTGGCGCTGGAAAAGGGGGATACGGTGATTTTCTCCTCCAAAATCATCCCCGGCAACGAGATTCTCATCGGCCGTTTGCAAAACCAGTTGATCCGCCGGGGCGTCGAGGTGATCACCGAAAATGACAGCTTCGTTCATGTCTCCGGCCACCCCGCCCGCGACGAACTGATTCGCATGTACGGCTTTATCCGCCCCCGCATTTGCGTTCCCCTTCATGGCGAGTTGCGCCACCTGGAGGAAAACGCCCGCCTGGCCCGCGAATGCGGGGTCCCGGAAACGGTGGTGGCCGAAAACGGCTCCATGGTGCGTCTGGCTCCCGGAGAGGCCGCCATCGCCGGCGAAGTTCCCTCGGGGCGCCTGGTTCAAGAGGGGCGGCGGATCGTCTCCATGGACAGCGAATTGTTGCGCGGACGCAATAAGGCTCTTTACAACGGCTCGGCGGTGGTCACCGCGGTCATCGATGGCGAGGGATATCTGGTCGGCCAGGCGCAAATCGCCACCACCGGCCTGATCGACGGCGATTGGGAGGAGATGACCGCCTTGGTCAATACCGCCTTGGCCGACGCCCTGGACGACATCCCCAAGCGCGACCTTGGCGACGACGGCAGGGTGCGCCACGAATTGCGGGTGGCCGTGCGCCGCGTTTTCCGCCAGGAGCTGGGAAAAAAGCCGGTGACCGCCATACATTTGGTGCGGGTATGATCGGCAGGCTCAATCACGTGGCCATCGCCGCGCCCGATCTCGGCGCGGCGGCGGATGTTTACCGCGGCGCCCTGGGCGCGGACTCGCCCCCCGGCAATTTCCTCAAGCGCACCCCCTCCGGCGGCGTTCATCACTTGTGTTACGAGGTGGCGGACATCCTCGCCGCGCGGGACCGCTTGACGGAGAGGGGACTGCGCGTCCTGGGCGGCGGCGAGCCCCAAACGGGAGCGCACGGCAAGCCTGTTTTATTCTTGCATCCCAAAGACTCCGGCGGCGTTCTTATTGAATTGAAAGAGGCGTAGAGCCTATCCGAACAACTAGAGGTGCTTGTGATGAAACGAAATCAGGAAGGCCGCCGGGGGGCCACCGGGGGGCGTCCCCCCGATTTTAAA
>CAJXGZ010000276.1 GCA_913053795.1 uncultured Rhodospirillales bacterium
AAGCGCGCTCAACTGCGAAGTTGTTCAACAACGCCCGCCAGGTGGAAAAGCTCAAAGGCATGGCCAGCGCCATGAAGATCATCAGAACTTCGGGGTTACGCCAGCCGTCTTTACCGCGAAAATAGTGGATAATGTTCATTTAGGCGCCGGCAAGGGTCTGCTCAATCGCCTTGAGGGCCGCCTCTGCCTTGGCCCCGTCGGGACCGCCGGCCTGGGCCATGTCGGGCCGGCCGCCGCCGCCCTTGCCGCCGACCGCCTGGGAGCCCGCGCGCACAAGATCGACGGCGCTAATGCGCTTGGACAGGTCGCCGGTGACGCCGACCACCAGCGAGGCCTTGCCGCCGTCCGACGAGGCCAGGGCGACGACGCCCGAACCGACCTGACTTTTCAAATCATCGGCCATGCTTTTCAGCTCCTTGGCCGGGGCGTCGCTGAGAAGCCGGGGCAGGAATTTGACGCCGCCCACATCCTTGACCTCGGCGGCCGCGCCTTCGCCGCCGCCGCCGCCCGTGGCCAGCTTGCGCCGCGCCTCGGACAGATCGCGCTCAAGGACTTTGCGCTCCTCAAGCAGGGCGGACACCCGTTCGGAAGCGTCCGCCGGCGCCGTTTTCAGGTTGGCGGCGATTTCCCTTAAGCAAGCGCCTTGGGCGTTCAGGTAATCGAAAGCCCCGGCCCCGGTCAGCGCCTCGATGCGGCGCACGCCGGCGGCGACGGCGCTCTCGGCGACCACCTTGAACAGGCCGATGTCGCCGGTGCGTCCGACATGGGTGCCGCCGCAAAGCTCCGTCGAATAGCTCCCCTCGCCTTCCACGCCCATGGAGACGACGCGCACCTCCTCGCCGTATTTCTCGCCGAACAGGGCAATGGCGCCTTGTTCGATGGCCTCGTCGGGGGTCATCAGGCGTGTGACGACGGGGGAATTGGCGCGGATATGAGCGTTGACCTCGGCCTCCACCCAGGCCAGTTCGTCCTCAACCAGAGCCTTGGGGTGGCTGATGTCGAAGCGCAGCCGGCCGGCGGCCACCATGGAGCCTTTCTGGGTGACGTGATCGCCGAGCTTGCGGCGCAGCGCCGTGTGCAGCAAGTGGGTGGCGGAATGGTTGGCGCGGGTCGCCGCGCGCCGCGCCACATCGACCTCAAGGTGAACGTCGTCGCCAACCTTGAGGGGACTTCCCTCCAGCTTGCCCAAGTGGACATGCAGATCGCCCAGCTTCTTTTGCGTGTCCGAGACCGATACGCGGGAGCCGCCGCCCCATGCGATCACGCCTGTATCGCCCATCTGTCCGCCGGACTCTGCATAAAAAGGCGTCTGGTTGAGAACCACGGCGACAAGGCCGCTAGGATGGGCGCCGGGCTCCGCCTGCTCCACCCGCTGGCCGTCCACCACCAGGGCCGTCACCTGTCCCTCGGCGGTTTCGCGCCCGTAGCCCAGGAATTCTGTGGCGCCCAGTTGCTCTCGGATGCCGAACCATACCTCTTCGGTGGCGGCGTCGCCGGAGCCGGACCAGGCCTTGCGGGCTTCCGCGCGCTGGCGCTCCATGGCTGAGTTGAAGCCCGCCTCGTCGACGCTCATCCCCTTTCCGCGCAAGGCGTCCTGGGTGAGGTCGAGGGGAAAACCGTAGGTGTCATAGAGCTTGAAGGCGGTCTCGCCGGGCAACTCGCCGCCTTCGCTGAGATCATTGGCGGCCTCGTCCAGAAGCTTCAAGCCCCTGTCCAGGGTCTGCTTGAAGCGGGTTTCCTCCAGCTTGAGGGTCTCGGTGATCAGGGGCTCGGCGCGGGCCAACTCGGGGAACGCCTGCCCCATCTGAGCCACCAGCTCTCCCACCAGCTTGTAGATGAGCGGCTCCTTGCAGCCCATCAACTGGGCGTGGCGCATGGCGCGGCGCATGATGCGGCGCAACACGTAGCCGCGGCCTTCGTTGGAGGGCGACACGCCGTCGGCGATCAGAAAACTTGTGGCGCGCAAGTGGTCGGCGATGACCCGATGCGACACCTTGTGCTCGCCGTCAGGCGCCGCGCCCGCGGCCGCAGCCGAGGCGCCGATGAGGGCCTTGAAAAGATCGGTTTCGTAGTTGTCGTGGGTTCCCTGCATGACGGCGGCGATGCGCTCCAGCCCCATGCCGGTATCGATGGAGGGTTTGGGCAGGTCGGCGCGCCTGTCTTCCGTCTCCTGCTCGTACTGCATGAACACCAAATTCCAAATTTCGATGAAGCGGTCGCCGTCCTCGTCCGGGCCGCCGGGCGGGCCGCCGGGGATATGGTCGCCGTGATCATAGAAAATCTCCGAACACGGGCCGCAGGGACCGGTGGCGCCCATGGCCCAGAAATTGTCGGAGGCGCCAATGCGCAGAATTTTATTCTCGGGCAGGCCGGCGATCTTTTTCCAAAGATCAAAAGCCTCGTCGTCCTCGGCGTAGACGGTAACCAATAGTTTTTCCTCCGCCAGACCGAAATCCTTGGTCACCAATTTCCAGGCCAGCTCAATGGCCAGCTCCTTGAAGTAATCGCCGAAGGAGAAATTGCCGAGCATCTCGAAGAAGGTGTGATGGCGCGTCGTGTGGCCGACGTTTTCCAGGTCGTTGTGCTTGCCGCCCGCGCGCACGCACTTTTGCGAAGAGACGGCGCGCTTGTAGGGGCGGGTCTCGGCGCCGGTGAAGACGTTCTTGAATGGCGCCATGCCGGCGTTGGTGAACATCAAGGTGGGATCGTTCAAAGGCACCAGCGAGCTGGAGTCCACCACCTGGTGTCCGTTGGCGGCGAAGAAGTCAAGAAACGCCGCGCGAATGTCGTTAACCGTTTGCATGTGAGGCTTTTAGCGCCCGAAGAGCCATGTGTCCAGAATCCAGGCGCGTCGAAAGCGCAAGAAAAAAGCGGCCCCCATGGTTTAATTCAGGGGGGGATTAATTCAGGGGGCCGCTCATTATGATTTAAGGGCTGGACTTCTTACTTCTTGGCCTCGGCGGGCTCGATGGGCTCGACGGCCTCGCCCTCCTTGTCCGTCTCGGCCTTGGCGTCATCGCTGGGGCCGGTCATCATTTCGTCGGAGATGAGGCCGGCGTTCTGGCGGATGGCGGCTTCGATGGCGTCGGCCATGTCGGGATGCTCCTTGAGGTAGTGCTTGGCGTTCTCGCGGCCCTGGCCGATGCGCTCGGAGTTATAGGAGAACCACGAACCCGATTTTTCGACGATGTCGGCCTTGACGCCGAGATCGATCAGCTCGCCCAGCTTGGAGATGCCCTCGCCGTACATGATGTCGAACTCCACCATTTTGAACGGCGGCGCCAGCTTGTTCTTGACCACCTTGACCCGGGTTTGGTTGCCGATCACCTCGTCGCGGTCCTTGATGGAGCCGATGCGGCGAATCTCCAGGCGCTGGGAGGCGTAGAACTTCAGCGCGTT
>CAJXGZ010000277.1 GCA_913053795.1 uncultured Rhodospirillales bacterium
GCTCGACCGGCGTCCTGGTGCCCCCCAAGGGTTACCTCGAACGGCTGCGCGAGATTTGCACGCGGCACGGAATCCTTTTGATATTCGACGAGGTTATCACCGGGTTCGGGCGTCTCGGCGCGGGGTTTGCCGCCGACTATTTCGGCGTCCCCCCCGATCTGATGACCACCGCCAAGGGCCTGTCCTCGGCCTACGCCCCCATCTCGGCGCTGTTGATCAAGGAGGACATGTTCGCCGCCATGGTCAAGGAAAGCGAAAAGGTCGGCGTCTTCGGCCACGGCTACACCTATTCCGGCCATCCGGTTTCGGCGGCGGTGGCGCTGGAGGCCCTGACTATCTATGAGGAACTCGACATCCCGGCCCGCGCGCGCGAGCTTTCGCCGGCGCTGCTGGACGGCTTGGCGGCCTTCGCCGATCATCCCCTGGTCGGGGAGGTGCGCGGCGTTGGCTTGATGGCGGCCGTCGAGTTGGTCGCCGACAAGGAAACCCGCGCAACCTTCGAAGCCTCCGACGGCGTCGGTCCCTACCTGATCAAACGCGCCCAGGAACACGGGCTTATCACGCGCGCGCTGGGCGACGTCATCGCCTTCGCGCCGCCCCTGATCATATCGCCTGAGGACATCGCTCACATGCTAGAATGTTTCGCCAAGGCGCTTGACGAAACGCAAGGAATGGTTCGCGATAATGATCTATTGTAAGCGGGGCCTTGCGATGTTGGTGGGCAATCCATTATTTTAGATAATACAATGCAAGGTCCGGATGGAAAATTCCACCTCGGAGGACGCCGCCGTGGATTACGAAGAATATTTCGCCGATCAAATTTCCGGCCTTAAGAAGGAGGGCCGTTACCGCGTCTTCGCCGACCTGGAGCGCCAGGCCGGAAACTTTCCGCGCGCCAACTGCTACATAGACGGCGAGATCAGGGAGATCACCGTTTGGTGCTCCAATGACTACATGGGCATGGGCCAGCAGCCCGAGGTGCTCGCCGCCATGCACGAAGCCATCGACAAGTGCGGCGCCGGCGCCGGCGGCACCCGCAACATTTCCGGCACCAGTCACTACCATGTGCTGCTGGAGAAAGAGTTCGCCGGCCTGCACCAGAAGGAAGCGGCGTTGCTGTTCAATTCCGGCTGGATGGCCAATATGACGACGCTGAGCACCCTCGGCGCCATGATCCCCGGCATGGTCTTTATCTCGGACGAAAAGAATCACAACTCGATGATCGAGGGCATCCTCCATTCACGGGCCGAAAAGAAAATCTTCAAGCACAACGACGTCGACGATTTGAAAAGCAAGCTCAGCCACTACGACCGCGACCGGCCCAAGATCGTGGCCTTCGAGTCCGTGTATTCCATGGACGGCGATATCGCCCCCATTGAGAAAATTCTCGACATAGCGGACGAGCGCAACGCCATGACCTTCCTCGACGAGGTGCATGCCGTCGGCATGTATGGGATTCATGGCGGCGGCGTCGCCGAGCGCGACGGCGTCATGGACCGCGTCACCATCATCCAAGGAACCATGGCCAAGGCTTTTGGCGTCGTCGGCGGTTACATCGCCGGATCAAACGCCATGTGCGACTTCGTGCGCTCCTACGGTTCGGGCTTTATCTTTTCGTCGTCGATCCCGCCGGGGGTGGCCGCCGCCGCCCTGGCCAGCGTGCGCTATCTCAAGGAGCACAACGAACTGCGCGAAAGGCATCAAGAGCGGGCAGCCACCCTGAAGCGCCGCTTTACGGAAGCCGGCATTCCGGTTCTGCCGTCGGTAAGCCATATCGTTCCGGTTCTGGTGGGCGACGCCGCCCTGTGCAAGCAGGCCAGCGACGAGTTGATGGAAAAGCACAATATTTATGTTCAGCCCATCAACTACCCGACGGTGCCCCGCGGCGCCGAGCGGTTGCGCTTCACGCCGACGCCGCTTCACACCGACGCCGACATGGACCACCTGCTGAACTCCGTCCTGGAAGTGTGGGGCCGCATTGGACTTAAGGCCGCGGCCTGATCGACAGGTTCTAAGGTAACGCTAAGTCTAGACACCCACAGCCTCCGGGCATATCATATCTTGTGTTTATTGGAGTTTACCGGATGTTTTCCGACAACACCCTGACGCCGAAGGAAGCGATCCGTCTGTGTGCGCTGGGCACGTTGGCCTTGGAGCCCGTGCGCTACGCCGCGCTGGCGGGCGCCATCCGCCATTTCGTCAGCCGCCTGATCGGGCCGTCCCTTGATGTCATGGGCTCCTCGGTGGAGATGCTCAAGTACGAGGGGCTGGTGGAGGCGGTGGACGGCGCCGGCATGGAGGATGACGCCACCTTCGCCATCACCGCCGAGGGCCGCGAGGAGCTGAGGAATCTCCTCACCGCCAGAATCCGCACCGGCGCCACGGAGCTCAACAAGCTGGTCTTCGCCCTCAAGTTCCGCTTTCTGCACTTGCTCGAAGCGGACGACCAACGCCTTCAGGCCGATCTGTTGATCGAGGTTTGCGACAGTGAGTTGGCGCGCCTGGACGATCTGCGCCAGAACCACGCCGGCGGCGCCGGTTATTTGACGGATTGGCTGGATCATGACATCGGCCAGTTGGAAGGCCGCCTGTCCTGGCTCAAGGACTTCCGCGCTCGTCTTTAAAGGAGCGCCCCTTCGGCAACAATCCTACTTGCCTCCTAACCTATTGATATTTAAATCAAAAATACCAATTTCTATGGTATAATTAGGTATCGGAATTAGGGACGCGGGGGGACGTGAATTGGCAGCCACAACACGCGAGCGTTTGCCCTTGGGAGCGTTTGCAATGTCCGTATTCATCTCGAAGGAATTCCATCAGCATGAAAAGATCGCCTACGGCTTTGACGAAGAGCCGGGGCTCAAGCGCATCATCGCTATCCACAATACCCTTCGCGGCCCCGCCCTTGGCGGTTGACGCATGTGGATTACCGGACCGATGACGAGGCCCTGACCGACGTCCTGCGACTCTTCAGGGGGCATGTCCTATAAGGCGGCCCTGGCCGACCTTCCCTTCGGCGGCGGCAAGGCGGTGATCATTGGAGATTCCGAGACCGGCAAGACCGAATCATTGATGCTGGCTTTCGGCAGGTTCGTTCAGTCCCTTGGCGGCGTCTACCATACGGCGGTGGAGCCCGGCGCCATTTACGGCGTTGACGCTGATGTCTTCGCTCCGTGCGCCCTCGGCGCCGTCATTAATGATGAGGCCATCGGCTTGCTCAAGGCTGGCGTGGCGGGGGAAGCCACCAGCGTCATTGCCGATCGCATCGCCGAGGAAAGACTGGCGCCGCAAGGCGATTCCGCCGATTTGGCCGCTTAGGCCTGCTAGAGCATTTCCGGACCAAATTGACCCATTCCGACAGGCCCTTTCGGCCCATG
>CAJXGZ010000278.1 GCA_913053795.1 uncultured Rhodospirillales bacterium
CCCGCCATGAGACACACCAACATGGTGCCGGGACTGGCCGATTTTTCGCCGGCCCCCCGTGGCGTTGGCGTGCGAGAGACCTTCATGGCGCGTCTAAACCAGCGCCTTCCGCTTAAAACCAAGGAGCCTTCGCCTCAGGCGGCTCAGCCTCAAACGGCTCAACCCGGGGGAAGCGGGGGCTTGAAACTTTATTTGCCGGAGGCGCCCCAAGCCGGCGGCGGCGCCCCGTATTTATTTGACTCCGCTTCGCCCGCCACGGTCGTCATCACTTCCAGCGGCGTGGTCCAGGGCGCCGGTCCCGGCAGTTTCGCCCCGATTGATACACTGGGGGCTTCCGGGGGGGGGGTCGGAGGGCCTTTTGTCCCCTTCCCCGCCGCCGATCCCTTGGCCATTTTCCCCATGGGTTCGCCTTTGCCGCCGAGCGCGGTCAGGGTGGCGACCATCCTGTTCCAGAACGGTTCCGCCGAATTGGACGGAAGTGACCGGCGCGTCCTCAAAAAAGTCAGGAACATCTACCGCCAGCAGGGCGGCAGGCTTCGGGTGGTGGGCCATTCCTCCAGCCGCACCCGCAACATGGACCCCGTCCGGCACAAGATGGTGAACTATCGGATTTCGGCTGATCGCGCCAACGTCGTGATCGCCGCGCTTAAGCGGCTGGGCGTTTCGTCAAACGACATTACCGCCGACGCCAGGGCCGACGCTTCGCCGCTGTATTTCGAGTACATGCCCTCCGGCGAGGCGGGCAACAGGCGCGCTGAAATTTACTTCGAATAGTTTCAATTACTAAAGTATACTCCTGAGATTATGGAGCAGGAATTTCACCGCATCAGGCGCTTGCCGCCTTACGTTTTCGCCGAAGTCAACGCCATGAAGGCGCGCGCCCGCGCCGCCGGCGAGGACATCATCGACTTTGGCATGGGCAACCCGGATTCCCCGACGCCGCCACATATCGTTGAGAAATTGGTGGAGACGGTGCAAAACTCGCGCACCCACCGCTATTCCAACTCCAAGGGCATCCCCGGCTTGCGCAAGGCCATCTGCGGCTATTACGAGCGCCGCTTCAACGTCTCCATGGACCCGGAGACCGAGGCCGTCGTGGCGCTGGGCTCGAAGGAGGGATTGGCCAATTTGGCCTCGGCCATGTCCAGCCCCGGCGACGTTATTTTAGTCCCTAATCCCAGTTATCCCATCCACCAGTTCGGATACATCATCGCCGGCGCCTCGGTGCGCAACATTCCGGTGAAGGCCGATCAGGAGTTTCTTTCGGCCCTTGAGCGCGCGGTGCTGCACAGCGTGCCAAAGCCGAAGGCGGTGGTGCTCAACTATCCCAACAATCCCACCTGCGAGGTTGCGGACCTGGATTTCTACGGCCAAGTTGTGGATTTCTGCCGGAGCCACGAAATTTTCATCCTTTCCGACATCGCCTATTCGGAAATTTACTTTGACGGCAATCCGCCGCCCTCGATCATGCAGGTTCCCGGCGCCAAGGATATTTGCGTGGAGTTCACCTCCATGAGCAAGACCTATTCCATGCCGGGCTGGCGCATCGGATTCGCCGTCGGCAACAAACGATTGATCGCCGCCTTGGCGCGCATCAAGTCGTACCTTGACTACGGCGCCTTCACGCCCATCCAGGTGGCCGCCGCCGCCGCCCTTAACGGACCGCAAGACTGCGTTGATGATATCCGCGCCTTGTATAAGGAGCGCCGCGACGTGCTGATCGACGGCTTGTCCGCCGCCGGTTGGGACGTGCCCAGGCCCCTGGCCACCATGTTCGCTTGGGGGCCCATTCCGCCCGCCTTCGCCCATTTGGGCTCGGTTGAGTTCTGCAAGCTTCTCCTGCGCGAGGCCGAGGTGGCGGTTTCACCCGGCATCGGCTTTGGCGAGCACGGCGACACCCACGTGCGCTTCGCCCTGGTCGAGAATATCCAGCGCACCCGCCAAGCCATCCGCAACATCAAGGCGTTCCTCGGCAATACCGGCAAGGCCGTCGAGGAAAGCGAAAGGAAAAGGGTGACCAAATGAGCGACCCGCTGAGAGTGGCCATCGCCGGACTGGGAACCATCGGCGGTGGAACCTTCAAGCTCATTGGCGACAACGCTAAGCTTCTTGAGCGCCGTAGCGGGCGCGAAATCCGCCTTGTCGCCGCCGCCGACATGGAGTCCTCGAAAAAAAAGGAATTCGCGCTCGGCGGAATTCGCTGGCATGACGACGCCATGCCCATGGCGGAGGCTAAGGACGTCGATGTGGTGGTCGAGCTTATCGGCGGCTCGGAAGGCGTCGCCAAGACCTTTTGCGAGACCGCCATCGCCAACGGCAAACATGTGGTCACCGCCAACAAGGCGCTGATCGCCCATCACGGAACGGAGCTTGCCCTGGCCGCCGAGGAGGCCGGCGTCGTCATCGCCTATGAGGCGGCGGTGGCCGGCGGCATCCCCATCATCAAGGCTCTGCGCGAAGGGCTAGCGGCGAACAGGCTGACCCGGGTTTACGGAATTCTCAATGGGACGTGCAACTATATCCTCACGGCCATGCGCGAAAGCGGACGGGAGTTTCACGATGTCCTGGCCGAAGCCCAGGAACTCGGTTACGCCGAGGCCGATCCCGGTTTCGACATCGACGGCGTCGACGCCGCCCATAAACTCGCCATCCTGGCCAGCGTCGCCTTCGGTTGTGAGATAAATTTTAAAGCCGTCTACAGCGAAGGCATCCGTCACATTTCACCTTTGGATATCGGTTTCGCCGAGGAATTGGGATACCGGATCAAGCTGCTTGGCATCGCGTCTCGGGCGAACGGCGAAATTGAACAACGCGTCCACCCTTGCATGATCCCCAGTGAAGCGCCCATCGCGACGGTCGAAGGCGTGTTCAACGCCGTCGTCACCGACGGCGATTTCGTCGATACCCTGATGCAGGAAGGACGGGGGGCCGGGGCCGGGCCGACGGCGTCGGCCGTGGTCGCCGACCTGGTCGATATCGCCAGGTCTTGCCGGACGCCCGCCTTCGCCGTGCCGATCGCTGACCTGGACAAAATTTCGCCAAAGCCCATGGAACGCCATCATGGGGCTTATTACATCCGTTTGATGGTTTTGGATCAGCCCGGTGTCATCGCCGATGTATCGGCGTCGCTTCGCGATCATGATGTTTCCCTGGAACAATTGATCCAGCGGGGGCGGGCGCCGGGCGGCGCCGTTTCCGTCGTCGTCACCACCCATGAAACCGATGAAGAAGACATTCTCAAGGTGATGGAGGAAGTCGCCGCGCTCGATGCCGTGACCGAACCGCCGCGAATGATCCGAATAGAGACGTTCTAGGAGTACAAACCGATGCCCAAAGGATCGTTGTTCGCCAGCCGTAATCTCGCCATGGA
>CAJXGZ010000279.1 GCA_913053795.1 uncultured Rhodospirillales bacterium
TGAAAGGCTCTGGTGGTGCGCTCGGTAATGACGCCTATGCTCTCGCCGCTTTCCCTTGAGGCGGCATTGATCTTGTCGTCGACGTCGGTGATGTTGCGGACGTAGACGACGTCGCCGTAAAGCAACTTCAAAAGACGATATAGGACGTCAAAGACCACCACCGGCCGGGCGTTGCCGATATGGGCGTAGTCGTAAACGGTCGGACCGCATACGTACATGCCGACGCAGCCGGGCTTAAGTGGTTCGAAGTCTTCCTTTTCTCGTTTAAGCGTATTGTAAAGGCGTAACTTCAAGGAGCATCCACAATAGAGTAGGTAATCCGCACTTGCGCCGCCACCTCCATTTCGCCCGGCATTACCGGTATGCCGACGCTCTCGGAGACAATGTCGCGCATGCGCGCCTGGGGAACGACGCTGCCTGCGTCCTCGATCCTCAGCACCTTGCCAAGCTTGGTTCCCGCCTCATTGGTCATCAAGGTGGCGAGGGCGTGGGCGTCCTTGATGGCGAGGATCCGCGCCTTATTAACCATTTCATCTTGATTTGAAACCTGGAAGCGGATGCCGCTTAAGCGATTGGCGCCGGCATCCACCAAAGAATCCAAAAGCTTTCCGACAGTGGAGATGTCGCGCACCACAATGCGGCTGGAAAGGGTGGCGCGGTGGCCGATGATGACCGGCGGGCCTATTTTTCCGTCTTTTGTTTTCTCGCCGTCCCTATAAACAGGGGCCAGGGAAACGGTGCCGGTTCGAACGTCCTTTTCGGCAACGCCATTGTCGGCGGAGGCCTTAACCAGCGCCTTTGCTCTTTCGGAGGCCATGTCCAGCGCCTTGCCGGCGCCTTCCGAAATGGAGACCACGGAGATCTGAATCTCCGCCGTATCAGGGCGTGTCGCCACGTCGCCAACGCCGGTAACGGTTATGGTGCGAGTCGGGTTACCGGCGGCGGCTTCTGTCGCGAAACTGGTAAGGACCAGCACCGCCAACGCGACGAAGGAGACGGCTAATGAGGAAGATCGAAAATTTTTCATGGGTTTCTCCAATTGATGAACAAAAGAACTGATGGGGTTATACCTGATCCGTGAAGCGATTGGTAATTGGATATCTGCGATCGCGGCCAAAGGCCCGGCGCGTGATTTTAACACCCGGCGGCGCCTGACGGCGTTTATATTCCGCCCGGTCCAACATGGTCCAGACCCGGCGCACGGTTTTTTCCTCGAAGCCCTGGGCGGCCACCTCGGCGAGGGTGCGCTCCTCCTCGATCAGACACTGAAGGATGGCGTCCAAAACTTCATAAGGCGGCAAGGCGTCCTGGTCGGTCTGGTTGGGCCTCAACTCAGCCGACGGCGGCTTGGCGATAACGCGCTCGGGCATCACCGGACCGTCCGGGCCAAGAGCATCTCCGGCTACATTTTCGTTGCGCCATCGGGAAAGTCCAAAGACATCGGTCTTGTAAACGTCCTTGAGCGCCGAATAACCGCCGCACATGTCGCCGTAAATGGTCGCGTATCCTACCGACATCTCCGATTTGTTGCCGGTGGTCAACACCATGTAGCCCAGCTTGTTGGAAATCGCCATCAGCGTTAAAGCGCGCGAGCGGGACTGGATATTTTCCTCCGTGACGTCATCGTCCATTCCATGGAACTGGCCGGCCAGCATTTGGGAGAAGGCTTTCATGGCCGGCTCAATGGACACCGTCTCCAGCCGGACTTGAAGCAACTCCGCCGTTTGGGCGGCGTCCTCCAGGCTTTCGGGCGAGGTGTAAGGGGAAGGCATCATCACAAGATGAACCCTGTCCGCGCCCAAGGCGTCGACCGCCACGGCGGCGGTGAGAGCGCTGTCAACGCCGCCGGAAAGGCCAATGACAACGCCGGGGAAACCGTTTTTCTCGACGTAATCGCGCAAACCCAGGGTCATCGCCTGGTAGATGGATTCAAGACGCGGCGCCGGCCCGGCGATGCTTCCCGCATCCGGGCGCCATAGGCCTTCGTCTTGGCGGAACACGACGGTCCCGACCGACGGCGTCCACCATGGCGCGCGCGCGCAAAGGCCGCCGTCCGGGGCCAAGGCGAAGGAGCCGCCGTCAAAGACCAGTTCGTCCTGACCGCCCACCAAGTTGACGTAGACCAACGCCAAGCCGCTCTCGGCGACGCGCTCTCGGGCGAGGGCCAGGCGGGCCCCGGGTTTGCCGTCCTCGAATGGAGATCCATTGAGGGTGAGCAGGATGCCGGCGCCTTCGTCCTTCAGGCGCCTGGCGACGGCCGGCCCCCACATATCCTCGCAGATCATAACGCCAAGGAAGGCGCCCCTGAACGGCAAGGGCCGGGGCGCCTCGCCAGCGGTGAAGATGCGCTTTTCATCGAACACCCCGTAATTGGGGAGTTCGCATTTCATGGCTTCGGCGGCCACGGCGCCGCCGTCGAGCAGCAAGGCGGCGTTGTAAAGCGCACCGTCCCGACGCCAAGGCGCGCCGATCAAGATCGCCGGGCCGCCGTCGGCGGTTTCCCCGGCCAACCCCTTCACCGCCGCCTCGATATTATCCTGGAAGGCGGGTTTGAGAACCAGATCCTCGGGCGGATAGCCTGACGCCGCTAATTCCGGCGCAATCAGCAGATCGGCGCCCAAGCGTGCGGCCTCGATGCGGGCTTCGCCGACAAGCCTCATATTGCCGTCGATATCGCCGACGGTGGGATTAATTTGAGCCAGAGCCAGGGTTAGGGTTTCAGCCATGAATGGTCGTCTCGCAAAGGGGCTATAAAACTACACGAGAAAGCAATAACCTGATCCCACCATGAACGCTAAAAGAAAAATCGCCGCCGCGGGCGCCATGCAAAGCCAGGAGTTGGTTGATACGGTGACCGAATCCTTCCTGGAGCGCCTCAAGTCCGTGGCGAAAAATAAGGGCGGCGCACTGACCATCAAGAACGCCAAAACCCTCAACGCTGAATTAAATCACGAAAAAGAAGCGCTGAAGGCGATCATCGGCCGGTCCTTCGAGGACTACGTCAAGACTCACGAGCGGGCGGTTTTGAACCTGTCGCGCGAACATCCCTTTAACCGGCTGATCGTCTCCAAGTTCGCGCACCTGTTCAAGGAAGACCATGAAATTATTGGCGAAGACGACGACTTCTCAAGGCGTATCCTGCCGGGATTTTTTTGGGCCATGGACATGATGCTGGGCCAGGATGTGTTTGAAAAGCTGGAAGAGAGGACGGAACTGATCGTCAAGCGCCTCAGCGAAGGCCGCGAATTGGAGTTCAGTTGGGAAGAGGTCTACAACGACGGCGAAGGAAAGGATTTGATCCTGGACGCCTTGGTGGCCATGGCCATTCACTTCGAGGACTTCGATAGGCGCGCCGAGTGGTTCATCAATC